>JAYUAM010000235.1:0-2111 GCA_043741295.1 Acidimicrobiia bacterium | reverse complement strand
GGTGGCCGAGGGCGATCGCTCCACCGTTCGGGTTCACCTTGTCGAGGTCGACCCCGAGCTCTTTCGCCCAGGCCAGCACGACCGATGCGAACGCCTCGTTGATCTCGAACACGTCGATGTCGTCGAGCGACAGCCCGGAACGCTGCAGCAGCTTTCGCGTGGCCGGCATCGGGCCAGTCAGCATCAGGACAGGGTCGCTCCCCACCAGCACCGACTCGACGATGCGGGCCCGGGGCCGCAACCCCATCGCCTCGGCGCGCGCGGCAGAGGCGAGCAACAGGGCGCCCGCACCGTCGGCGATCTGCGATGACGTCCCGGCCGTGTGCACCGCGTCTTGCGCTGGCCGGTTCGTCCGGAGCGCGGCGAGGGCTTCGAGCGAGCTCGACCGCATGCACTCGTCCCGGTCGAACGTTCGCTTGCCATCCGGATGCCCGGACGCGTCGAGGACCGCAACGTCGACCGGCGCGATCTGCCCGCCGAACCGATCCTGTGCCCAGGCCGTCGCCGCACGCTCCTGTGAACGCAGTCCGAACTCCTCGGTGTCTCTACGGCTGATCGCCCACGTCGCGGCGATGCGGTCCGCGCCCTCGAACTGGGTGGTCGGCTCGTAGACATCGGCGTAGGTGCCGGCGCGTGGTAGGCCGAGGTCCGCATTCGCCGCCGACGATCCCATAGGGATGTTCGTCATCGTCTCGACCCCGCACGACACCGCGAGATCGGCCATGCCCGAGCGCAGCAGGGCGTGGGCGAGCATCGTCGCTTCCTGCGACGAACCGCATTGGACGTTCACCGTCGAGGCCGGCACGTCGAGTGGGAACCCGGCCGCCAGCCACGCCTGGCGGGTGACGTTGGCGCTCTGTGCGCCAATCTGTTGGACGCACCCGCCCACGACCTGATCGACGGCCGCCGGGTCGATGCCAGTACGTTCGATCAACGCCTTCAGGGGTGCGGCCAGCAGGTCGTTGGCGTGCACGCCGGCGAGTGTGCCGTTACGGCGCCCGACGGCGGTGCGGACGGCATCGATGACGACCACTTCGTTCACGACAGCCCCCGATGCGCTTGCGCGTGCCGACGACGGCACGGCCGAATCCTCTGACCCATTATGCTCTTTGATGGACCAGGAGGCGCAAGCGATGGCCGATGACGAGGCGCTCGGCGCAAGCGAGCGGCGGGAGCGGTGGGACCGCCAGGCCCGCCACTTCGAGTCTCGCGTGCACTTCAACCGATGGACCGGCCTGCGCGTCGAGCGGTGGGACGACGAGCAGGTGGTGATGCGCCTCCCGCACGCAGAGATGCTGTGCAACTCCACCGACGGGTTCCACGGTGGCGTGGTCGGCGCGCTCGCCGACACGTGCGGCACCGCGGCCTCGCTGGCCGCGGTCGGGGCCGAGGGGTTCATCTCCACGATCTCGATGAACGTCAGCTACCTGGCGACCGCCACCACCGACCTCGTCGCCACCGGCGTGTGCATCAAGCCCGGCAAACGCATCCAGGTGGCCGAGGTCCGGGTGCGAGATGCCGCCGGAACGTTGGTCGCGGAAGCGATCGTCACCTCGACGCTGCCGCGCTGACTCGATGGGCTTCACCGACCAGGTAGCTCTCGTCACCGGCGGAACCCGCGGCATCGGAGCCGCGATCAGCCGAAGCCTGCTCGCCGAAGGCGCGCGGGTCGTCGCCGTGTACGCCACGAACGACGACGCCGCCCGACGCTTCGCCTCCGGCGTCGCCGACCAACCGGGTCGGCTCACGCTGCACCGGTGCGACATCGGCGACCCGGCCGCCTGCCGCGACGCCGTCGCCACGACGTTGGCTGCCCACGGACGGCTCGACCACCTGGTGAACAACGCCGGCCTGCTCGTCGAGAGCCCGATACGCAGGATGACGGGGGAGGAGTGGGACCTCGCCATCTCCGTGAACCTCTCCGCGTCGTTCCACCTCGCCCAGGCCGCGATCGCTCCGATGACGGCGCAGGGCTTCGGTCGCATTGTCAACGTCTCCTCCGTCACCGCGTTGATGGGCAACCCGGTCGAGGCCGGCTACGGCGCGGCGAAGGCCGGGCTCCACGGCCTCACCCGATCGCTCGCACGTGCCGTGGCGCGCAAGGGCATCAC
>JAYUAM010000234.1:0-5123 GCA_043741295.1 Acidimicrobiia bacterium | reverse complement strand
TGTCGGCGCTCATCGCGGCCGACACGATGTTCACCGGCTCGACCGAGAACACCGTCGCGTCGACCGGACCGTCCGTCATCTCGTGGGCCCGCTTGAAGGCGACGTCGGCGACCGCGGCCACGGCCGACATCACGAATGCCGCCACCGGCATCCGCATCGCCGTCCAGGGCAAGGACAACATCTGCTACGTCATCGACAACGACAACACGTACGGCACCCGCTACGGCGTGGCCAAGCCGAGCGCCGCTGGCGTCGTGCCGTCCTGCGTCCCCACGGTCACCCTGACGACGACGTTCAACTCCGATGTCTCTGTCGGCTGGGCCTGACCCACAGCTTGACGGTCACTGACCGGTAGCAACCGGTGGGAGAGGACGACCAGTGGTCGTCCTCTCCCACCGCTGCATCACCTGCAACATCCACCGCTCCCCCGCTCCCCCCGCCTGGTGGTCCTCCAATGAGCTTCTCTCTTCCCAAGCTGCCCGGCCTGTCCGGCAAGGGCAGCCACCTCGGACTCTCGATCGACGCCACGAGCGTCAAGGTCGCCGAGCTCAACGACAAGGGCACGGCCGTCCGGGCGATCGGCGACGTGCCGCTCCCCGTCGGTGCCGTCACGGCCGGTGAGATCCACCAGCCCGACGTCGTCGGCCAGCTCGTCGCCCAGCTCCTCCAGTCGGCCGGTGTCACCGGCCGCAAGGTCGACCTCGCCGTCGCCAGCCCCCGCATCGCCCTGCGCCTCCTGGAGGTCCCGGAGATGCCCGAGGCCGAGCTGCAGACCTCGCTCGTCTACCAGGTCGGCGACCTGCTCCCGATCCCCGCGGCCGACATGCTCGTCGACTACCAGCCGGTCGGCTACCTCGAAGGCGCCGACGGCAAGCGCAGCCGGCAGATCCTCGTGATCGCCAGCCATCGCGACCAGATCCGCTCCTACCTCGACGTCGCCAAGGCCGCCGGCTTGCACGTCCGCACGATCGACTCCGCGCCGCTCGCCCTCGCCCGCAGCCTGCGTGAGCTGCTCGCCCCCTACGACCCGGCCACCGGCGCCGCGCCGGTGGAGGGCATCGTCCACATCGGCCCCGACGTGACCAACGTCGTCGTCACCGCCGGTGGCACGACGATGTTCGGGCGCACGCTGGCGGCCGGAGCGGACCCGAACACGCAGGAGCCCGGCGCCGACCCGTCGGTGCTCGCCGATCGGATGTTCCCGCTCATGGAGGACATCCGCAACACCCTTGCCTTCGCCATCTCCCAGGTCGCCCGCGAGCGGCTGTCACGCGTGCTCCTCGTGACCGACCCCCAGATCGAGCAGGTGCTCGTCGACTGTCTGCAGGCCACCCTCGGCGTGCCGGTGCAGCCCGTGTGGGTCGCCCATCTTGCCGACGTGCGCGGCATCGCCGGCGCCGACTCGATCGACGGCACGTTCGCCGTCCCGTTCGCCCTCGCCCTCAACCACCTCTCGCCCGGGAGCGAGCACACCCCGAGCCTGTTGCCCGGCGAGATCAAGGCCGATGCCAAGAAGCGGCGCGAGACCGTGCTCATGGGTGCCGGTGTCGCTGGCGTCGCCGGGCTGCTCGTCGTCGCCACGCTCGGTCACGCCGGGCTGGTCGCCAAGGCGGACAGCGACGCAGCCACCGCGGCGAAGGCGCAGAAGCGCCAGGAGACCCGACTCGCCGGCCTCCAGAGCGTTCAGGAGGCGATCACGAGCACCGCCGCCAAGAAGGCCGTCGTCGTCGCCCAGTTCAACGGCAACCTCGACTACCTGCATTTGATCAACGACATCGCCGACCACCTGCCTCCCGACGTGTACATCGACGGGCTCACACTCGGCAAGGCGACAACCCTGACGCTGTCGATGCACGGAAAGACGCGCGGATCGGCATCGGCGACGCTCGACTCGTTCGCCAAATCCACGCGGCTCGCTCACCCCTGGATCCAGACCGTCTCCTGGGCCGTAGCGACTAGGACGAATGCCGACGGGTCGCCGGTCGTCGTCGACCCGAAGGCACCGATCGACCCCAACGCGCCGGTCGACGCCACCTTCTCCCTCCAGGTCGAGATCACCCCCGCGGCCGCTAGCGGCCGCCCCGCCGAGTTCGAGGTGGCAGCGAAGTGAAGTCCAAGAAGCAGATGCTCCTGGCCGCCGTCGCCGCCGTCGTGGTCATGGTGTTCGCCTGGTACCAGGTGGTGTGGACCGGCCAGACGAAGTCGATCGCCAGAGCCGACACCGCGAAGGCCGCTTCCGCCGCCCAGGCCAAGCAGCTCGGCTCGCGGGCCGCGCAGCTCGAGACGGCCAAGGCCGACACCTCGCGAGCGAAGCTGCTCGAGAAGCTCGATACTGCGGTGCCCGAGGAACCCGGTCTGTCGGCCTACCTCCGCTGGATCACCGACCTCGCCGACAGCACCCACGTGGTCGTACCGACCGTCGGGCACTCGCTCCCGGCCCCGGCGACCGGCGGTGATGCCGCAGCAGCGGCAGCGGCGCCGGCGGCTGCGCCCCCCGCTGGTGCGACGGCGACGCCAGCCGCTCCCGCAGCCCCTGGCTCGCCCTATCAGATGGCGCTCACGATGCAGGCCACCGGGTCCTACGAGAACGTCCTCGAGTTCGTGCACCAGCTCGAGCTCTCTCCTCGCCTCGTCATCGTCGACAGCCTCGGGCTGTCCGGTGGCGGAGCCGCGGCCGCGCCGTCTGCCGTAGCCGAGTCAGTCCCCGCCGCTGGGTCGGTCAGCCCGGCCGCACCGACCACGACGGTCGCCCCGACCTACACCGCCACGATCACCGCTCGCATGTTCAGCCTCAAGGGACTCGATTCCGCACCGAGCACTGGAGCCTCGTCATGAGCAAGCTCGCCGTCAAGAAGGGCGCAAAGCCCGACCAGGCCCGGATGAAGAAGGTCATCGGGGGCTGCCTCGGCGTCCTCGCCCTCGGGTACGTAGCGTCCTCGCAGATGGCGAGCAGCGCGGCGAGCAAGCCGAAGCCGAAGCTCACCGCCTCGGCCAACGCGCCGGCCGCGACCCCTGGCGCTCCCGGGGCCGCCGCGACCGGAGCGCCGACCGCAGCCGCACCGGCGGTACCGGGTCAACCCGCGCCGGGCACCGCTGCGGTGCCGACGACCACGCCGTGGGTCCGCTCGCCCCGCAACCCGTTCGCCCCCTCGGCGGCCGAGGGCTGACGATCCGAACGGCTGCGGCCTCAGTGTCCTGTCAAGCGGTCGAGCATTCGCGTCGCCAGCCGTGACGGTGGCCGGCCGGCCTGCTCGGCCCGATCCACGACCGCGGGCAGTCGGGCGGCGGCGTTGATGCCGATCCAACGGGCGGGCTCGATGGGCCAGTCCGGCGACCGGTGGCCAACCCACGGCAACCGCGTGATCGGTGTGTCGAGACCGCACACGAGATCGGCGAGGGTGCGCCCGGCGAGATTCGCGGTCGCCACACCGTCGCCGACGTAGCCCCCGGCCCAGCCGAGCCCGATCGCCTGGTCGTATCCCACCGAACAGGCCCAGTCCCGCGGCACACCAAGCGGCCCGCCCCATGCGTGGGTGACGGCTGCGTTCGCGAGCACGGGGAAGAGGTCGACAAGGATCTCGCGCAACGCGAGGTGCGTGGCGTCGTGGCGATCGTGGCCATCGGTGATCGAGGAGCCGAAGTGGTACGGGGCGCCACGGCCGCCGAAGGCCAGGCGACCGTCGGCGGTGCGCTGGCCGTAGATGATCAACCGGCGGGCATCGCTGAACGTGGGCCGGTCGGCGAGACCGATCTGCGCCCACACGTCGTCGGCCAGCGGCTCGGTGGCGATCATCAGCGAGTACAACGGGACGATGGCCCGGCGCGCGCCGGGCAGCATCGGTGTGTAGCCCTCGGTCGCCCGGATGATCGAACGCGCTCGCACCGTCCCACGGTCGGTACCGACGATGCCGGGGGCTATCGACGTCACGCGCGTCTGCTCGCAGACCGTTCCGCCCGCGGTCTCGACGGCGCGGGCGAGCCCGCGCACCAGCGCGGCGGGATGGATGGCCGCGCAGTGCGGTGTGTAGAGCGCGCCGCGCACCGCGGTGGCGTCGATAACGCGCCTCGCCTCGGTGGCGTCGAGCCACCGGAGATCCTCGTCCGAGGCCCCGTTGGCCCGTTCGATGGCCAGCTCGTCGTGGAGCCGCGCCGCCTGGGCGGCGTTGCGCGCCAACCGGATGGAGCCACCCTTGGCGTAACGACAGTCGATGCCCAGCTCCAGTGCCCGGCGGCCAACCTCGTCTACGGTCGACCTCATCGCCGCCCACAGCGTCCGCGCGCCCTCGACACCGTGTTCTCGCGCCACGGAGTCGAAGCTCATCGGCAGCAGCGCCGAGCACCAGCCACCATTGCGACCGGACGCGCCGAATCCGGCCATCTCCGACTCCAGCACCAGCACCGACAGCGACGGCCGACGGGCAAGCAGCTCGACGGCGGTCCACAACCCGGTGAACCCGGCACCGACGATCGCCACGTCCACGGTACGGTCGCCATCGAGCGGCGCGCGCGGTCGGAGCTCGTCGCCGTCCAGGGTCGCCAACCACAGCGAGCGGCTTCGATAGCGCTCCACGTCGACGCCCTCAGCGCGGCGATCGGAGCGGCCCGGCACACGACGCACGCCCACGACGCTATCGGCCCGGGCGCCGACCAGCCGCCACCTCGGGCGGCACACGTGGCCCAGGTGGCCCAGGTGGCCCAGGTGCGGTCTACGCCGCCCGCCGCCGACTCTCATAGCATCCTCGACCATGGGACCCCGATCGTCGGTGAAGCGCGCACCCTCAGTGGCTCCGGTGCGCCGCTCACCGGGCTCGGTCGTCAGCTCGCGGGGTCTGGCGCTCCTCGCGGTCGCCGTGGGTTGTGTCGGCCTCGTTGGCCTCACGCTCGGGATCGCGCTCGACGTCAGCCGCCCGAGGAGCCAGGTCGCCTCCGAGCAGGTCGTCAACCTGAGCGGTGAGTCGATCCTGGTCGATCAAGGTTCGCCGGCGGCGACCGCGCTGCTGGCGCAGCTCGCCGCCGCGGTGAACGGAATCGTCACGCTCAACCATGCCATCGCCGTGCCTGTCGGCGCGGCCACCCCGGTCCGCCGCATCGTCCTGCTCCACGCCTGTGTCGGCGCGGTGAGC
>JAYUAM010000233.1:0-2115 GCA_043741295.1 Acidimicrobiia bacterium | reverse complement strand
ACACCCACGCGAGCAGTTGGCGGCGCTGTTCTGGCCCGAGCACTCGCAGTCGGCGGCCTACGCCAATCTGCGCCAGACGCTCGCGCGTCTGCGCAAGGCGCTTCCCGCCGGGCCGATCCGTCGAAGTTCCTGACGGTGACACCGCAGACAATCCAGTTCCGGTCCGACCTCGCCGGCGTCGGCGTCGACGTGTGGCGCTTCGACGCGCTGGTCGAGGCGGCGACCGCGCATCAGCAGACGCACCAGTCTGTGCACGGAGCACGCACCACGTGCACCGACTGCATGACACGACTGGCGGAGGCGGGCGAGCTGTATCGCGGCGAGCTGCTCGCCGAGCTACACGTCGACGGCGAAGGCCGCTCGTTCGAAGAGTGGCTCGTCGTGCGCCGGGAGGCCGCCCGGCGGGCCGCAGTCAGCGGGTTACAGGCGCTCGTCCAGCAGCACAGGACTGCCGACGACCACGAGCAGGTCCGCCGGTGGGCCATGCGACTCGTGGCCGTCGACCCGTGGAACGAGGACGCCTACCGGAGCGCGATGCGGGCCTTCGCGCTCACCGGTGACCGCACGTCGGCGCTGGCGCAGTACGAGGCCTGTCGACGGGTGCTCGGCGACGACCTAGGCGTGGAGCCGGGCGTGGAGACGACGGTGCTGTTCGAGCGCATTCGCGACGGCGCGCTCGTGCCCGACGTGGCGCCGGCCGTCGACTCCCGTCCGGTCACCCCGCCGACGAACCTGCGAGCCGACCTGACGCCGTTCGTCGGTCGGGAGGCCGACCTCGCCAGCTTGACGACGCTTCAGGTCGACGGCAAGGCCCGGCTGCTCACGCTTTCCGGCGTGGGCGGCATGGGAAAGACACGGCTGGCGCTGGAGCTCGCCCGCCGCCAGCTCGGTCGTTTCGCCGATGGTGTGTTCCTGGTCGCCCTCGCCCCACTGACGAGCAGCGAGGACATGGTGCCGGCGATCGCATCGGCGATCGGCGGCACGATCAACGCCGGCGATCCCCACTACGGCGGCGACGCCCGCAACGCGCTGCTCAGCGCGCTGGGGAACAAGCAGCTGCTGCTCGTGCTCGACAACATGGAGCACCTGCTCGCCGGCGGTGTCGACGTCGTCGCCGACCTGCTTGCCGCGGCGCCGTCCGTCGCCCTCCTCGTGACGTCGCGCGAGCGGCTGAACCTGCATGGCGAGCACCACTACGTCGTGCGCGGGCTTCCGTACGCGTCGAATGGTGGTGGACCGGCGACCGTCGCGCCGGCGGTGCAACTGTTCGTGCAGGCGGCACGGCGCGTGCTACCCGGATTCGCGCTCGACGACCATCATGTGGCCGACGTGCTCCGCATCTGTGAACTGGTCGACGGGATGCCCCTCGGGCTGGAGCTGGCGGCGGCCTGGAGCGAGGCCCTGAGCCCGCGGGAGATCGCCTCCGAGATCGAGCGGAGCCTCGACTTCCTCGCGGTCGAATGGCGGGACGTCCCCGAACGCCAGCGGAGCATGCGCGCGGTGTTCGACTCGTCGTGGCGGCTGCTCGACGACGGCGAACGTCGCGCCTTCCGGCAACTGGCCGTGTTCCGTGGGGGGTTCACGCGCGCGGCCGCCGCCGAGGTCGGCGAGACCACGCTCGCTGGCCTGACGACGCTCGTGCGCAAGGCACTTCTGAACAGGATCGGCTCGGGCGACGGGCCCGAGACCGGTCGGTACGAGATCCACGAACTGCTCCGACAGTTCGCCGTGGAGAAGCTCGACACGTCGCCGGAGGAGCGGGCCACGATCGCCGCCCGCCACGCCGCCTTCTACCTCGCGCTCGCCGACGCGGCGACCGGCAAGGTCGTGAGCTCGGAGCAGAGCGAGTGGCTCGAACGCATCGAGCGTGAGCACGACAACATCCGGGCGGCGCTGGCCTGGACATCGGGCAGCGCCGATGTCGAGCTCGGCCTGCGGCTGTGCACGGCGCTCTGGCCGTTCTGGCAGCGCCGCTGCCACCTCGCCGAGGGCCGGCGCTGGTTCGGCGACTTCCTTGGCCGCGCCTCGGCAACGGTCGATCCCGATGTGCTCGCCTCGGCCTACGTCGGGGCCGCATGGCTCGCCCATGATCAGGACGACTTCGAACGCGCCGAC
>JAYUAM010000232.1:0-2117 GCA_043741295.1 Acidimicrobiia bacterium | reverse complement strand
TGCTGCTGTCCGAAGTCGCCACACGCCGCGACCTGTCGGACGACGCGACCATCAACACGGTGGCCGATGCCGTCGGCAACCACCTCACGCTCGAACTGCTCGCCGCGCTCACCGAGGCCGACTCGCGGGCCACCGGACCGTCGGCGTGGAGCTCGTGGAAGGCCGAGCTGATCGACGAGCTGGTCACCAAGGTCGGGCGGGTGCTCGGCGGTGACGACGCGGTCACTGTCGCGGCATCGTGGCGACTGTTCCCGTCGGCCGAGGTCCTGGTGCTGATGGCCGAGGGGTTCGTGAAGGTGATCGACGACGGCGACCGCATCACCGTCGTGGCACCCGACCGACCCGGCCTCTTCAGCCGCGCCGCCGGCGTCATCAGCCTGCACGGCCTCGCCGTCGTCTCCGCTGAAGCGCATTCCGACGACCAGGGGGCGGGCGGTCTCGGCATGGCCGCCAACGAGTTCCGCGTCGCCATGCCCGATCACCGTGAGATCGTGTGGGACAAGGTGGCCGACGATCTCTACCGCGCCCTCGCCGGGCAGCTGGCGATCGAGGCCCGCCTCGCCGAGCGGGCGCGCACGTACCGCCGGCGCAGGGTGCAGTCGGCCGAACCCGTGCAGCGCTACGTGCGCATCGACAACGACGGCTCGTCGAACGCCACGATGATCGAGGTCCGCTGCCCCGATGCGATCGGCCTGCTCTATCGCATCACCAAGGCGCTCGCCGAGGTCGGGCTCGACATCCGTCATGCCAAAGTGGCCACGCTCGGCCACGAGGTCGTCGACACGTTCTACGTGCAATCGCCGCTGGCCGCGGCGAGCGGCGGCAAGGTCGTCGACGCCTTCCACCTGCGCGAGATCGAACGCGCCGTCACCCACGCCATCGCCTGATCAGCGATGCCGGTAACCTCGCCGAAGTGAGCGACGCCCCCGGCCCCACCGACTTCACCCGGGATCTCGTGCGCTGGTCCGAGACGCTCGCCGCCATCGCCCGCACCGGCCTCGGCTTCACGCAGAGCCTCTACGAGAAGGAGCGCTACGAGGAGGTGCTGCACGTCGCCGCCGACATCAAGGCGGCGGCCGACGACGCGCTGGAGGTGCGCCGTGAGCAGGACCACTTCGTGCAGGAGTGGCTCGACTCTGTCGGCGAAGGCGTGCCCGGCTACGTGACGCCGAAGGTGGCGATCGGGGCGATCGTCGGCAACGACGCCGGCGAGATCCTGCTCGTGAAACGGCCCGACTCCGGCATCTGGCTCTATCCGACGGGATGGGCCGACGTCGGCTACTCGCCGGCCGAGGTAGCGATCAAAGAGGTGGCCGAAGAGACGGGCATCATCGCCGAACCGCGCCGGCTGCTCGGTGTGATCGACGGCCAACGCATGGGCTTCACCCGGTTCGGCATGTACATGCTCCTGTTCCACTGCGTCGCCGTCGGCGGCGAGCTGCAGGGCCATCCGCTGGAGACCGACGGGGTCGGCTGGTTCACTGAGGCGACGCTGCCCTGGCCGACGGCCGGCTTCTCGTGGTGGGGGCCGATGGCGATGGCCGCCATCGCCGGCGACGACACGCCGGTGATCTTCGACGCACCTCGCGACCCGATGTGGCGCGGCCCGCCGGAGGGGTAGCTGGTCGAGTAGTCAGGCGACGTCGAGCTGCGTGAAGAGGGCGTCGACGATCGACAGGCCGCCCTGGGCCGCTTCCCACGCGTCCCCGACGCGGTCGTGGTCGACGACACCGAACGCGTCGGGGGCGATGCCGAGCACGTCGGTGCACGCCGCCGCCAGCGGTGCGGGCTCGATCTCGTCGCCGTAACCGGGGAAGGCCTCGAGCCCCTCCCATAATTCGTCGACCGGTGCCGGCATCGCGCCGTCGCCGCACAACGCCTGCATCACCTGCTCCCACAGCTCGTACGTGCCGACGCCCTTTGGCCGCGTGAAACCGGCCACCGGGTGCAGCCGCCATTCGAGTGGCGCCCCGTCGGGCCCGTCGTCGCGGATCCAGGTGTGGCTGCCGTTCACGTAGGCGTCGGTCGGTTCGCCCAGGCGTTCACCGACGGCCAGCAGCACGGCGGGCGTGACGCGCCACAGGCAGGTGGACACCCGCTCGGTCATCGGCCGTCAG
>JAYUAM010000231.1:0-5145 GCA_043741295.1 Acidimicrobiia bacterium | reverse complement strand
GGTTCTGCCGCGACGCGTACGCCACGTTCACCCACCCGGCCGTCTGCCCGCTCGTGCAGCTCGACGCCAACCACTGGCTCGCCGAGCTGTTCCACGGGCCGACCCTGGCGTTCAAGGACGTGGCCCTGCAACTCGTCGGACGGCTCTTCGACCACGTGCTCGGCGAGCGAGGTCGCCGGGTCACGATCGTCGGGGCCACCAGTGGCGATACGGGTTCCGCAGCGATCGACGGCGTGAAGGGCTGCGAGCACGTCGACATCGTGATCCTCTATCCCGAGGGCCGGGTGAGCGAGGTGCAGCGCCGGCAGATGACCACGGTCGACGCGCCGAACGTGCACACCGTGGCGGTCGCCGGCACGTTCGACGACTGCCAGGACCTCGTGAAGGCGATGTTCGCCGATGTCGCGTTCCGTGAACGGGTGCAGCTGTCGGCGGTGAACTCGATCAACTGGGCGCGCGTGATGGCCCAGATCGTCTACTACGTCACCTCGTCGATGGCCGTCGGGGGTGGGCCGGGCGGTCGGGCCGTGAGCTTCTCAGTGCCCACCGGCAACTTCGGCAACGTGCTGTCGGGCTGGGTCGCCCACCGCATGGGCCTCGCCGTCGAACAGTTCGTGGTCGGCTCGAACCGCAACGACATCCTCACCCGCTTCCTGCACTCGGGGATCATGGCGACGAGCACGGTGGTCCCGACCCTCAGCCCGAGCATGGACATCCAGGTGAGCTCGAACTTCGAGCGTCTGCTGTTCGAGCTCAACCACCGCGACGGTGGCATGACGACCGAGCAGCTCCAGCGGTTCCGGACCACCGGCACGCTATTGCTCGAGACCGACCAGTTCGAGCTCGTCACCTCGCAGTTCGCCGGCCATCGGGTGGACGACGACGACACCCTCGCAACGATGGCCCGCATCCATCGCACGACCGGGCAGCTGATCGACCCGCACACCGCCGTGGGGATCGCCGCCGCCGAGGCCCGGTGGCAGGATCGTGACGTGCCGATGATCACCCTCGCCACCGCCCACCCGGCGAAGTTCCCCGACGCCGTCGAGAAGGCCACCGGCGTGCGTCCCGAACTGCCGGCGCACCTCGCCGACCTGCTCGACCGCCCGGAGCGTACGCGGCTGGTGGCCAACGACCTGACGGCCGTCGAGGCCCTCGTAGGTGCGCTCGTCGGTCGGTAGCGTTGCAGCACGACGCGTTCCTGGATAAGGTGATGTCGGCCCGGGTGTTCCGGGCCCGGCACGGCGGGCCGTCTTCCAGCAGCCCACACTCCAGTGGTGGCGCTGGGGAGCGCCCTGTGTTGTTCGTTCCACACCGTTCGGGGTCCGGTCGCGCACGAAGCTGCTTCGTGGCGCCGTTCGCGCGGTGAACTTCCTCTTCCGGTGCGCCGGGAAAGCCGAGGTACGGCAATGAGCGTGGCATCCAGCGAAGCCCTGGAACGCTCGGTTCTCGAAGCCAAAGATCGTGAGCAACTGATCACGATCGCCGGCGCCCTCGGGGTCAAGGCCCTGACGCGGGCCAAGAAGGCCGACATCATCGACAAGATCCTCGAGCAGGTGGGCGCCGGCAGCCCGGACGCCACCGCCCCGCGAGCGGGTGCGACCGCCCGGACGGCGCGCGGTCGGGCCGCGGCCCGATCTGACGATCCGGTTGACGACCGCCTCGATGGCGGGGCCGACGCCGCCGGCGACGAAGCGACGGACGGCTCGTCCGATGGCAACGTGATCGCGCCAGCAGCCGCGGCGATCGTGAGCGACCCGGCGGCGAACGTGACCGCCAGCCGTCCGGCCCGCGGGGGCGACGCCGCCGAAGAGGTCATCCTCGGGCCCGACGGCGAGCCGCTCGCCGAGTGGGAGATCGCGCTCGTGCGCGCCGGCGAGCCGCTCGACGGACCCGCCGCCCGACCGACGCCGGCTGGCCGCGGTGCCACCGGTGCCAACCGGGCCGGCGGTCGCCCGTTCGGTGGCGCCGGGTCGACGCCATCGGGCCCGACCCGGTCAGGCCAGCCCGGAGCAGGCCAGCCCGGATCGGGGGCCTCGACCGCTGCCGTTCGCCCGACGAGCGTCGGCGCGCAGGGTCCGGGCACCAACGGGTCGGGGGCGAACGGGTCGGGCGGCAACGGCGCTCTCGCAGCCGGCCCGGGCGCGCCCCCGGTCGACCGCAACGACCCCCTCGGCGACGCCGGTGAACGCGAGGGCGGTCGGCGGCGGCGTCGGCGCAACCGCAATCGCAAGGGCGGCGAAGATGGCACGGGCGGCACCGACCGGGACGATCTTCAGTCCTACGAGCTGGCGTCGACCGGTCCGGCCTCGTCAGCCACTCCGGTCGCTCCGGCGTCGGGGTCGTCGCCGGGCTCGGCCGCGCCGGCGTCCGACGCGGTCGGGGGCTTCGGTTCGAACGACCCCGTCGAGGTGCAGGGATATCTCGACCTGCGCGACGAGGGCTACGGCTTCCTTCGTGTCAACGGCTACCTGCCGAGCCGCGACGATGCCTACATCTCGGTGAAGCAGACCCGCCAGTACGGCCTGCGCAAAGGCGACCACGTCACGGGCATGTGCCGGCCGGCCGGCCGCAACGAGAAGAACCCGGCGTTGCTCTCGATCGCCACGGTGAACGGGGACGACCCGGACAAGGCCCGCGGCCGGCGTCGTTTCGAAGACCTCACCCCGCTGTTCCCCGACACCAAGTTCAAGCTCGAGAGCGCGTCCGACCCGAACAACGTCACGGCACGGATCATCGATCTCATCTGCCCCATCGGCAAGGGTCAGCGCGGGCTCATCGTGTCGCCGCCGAAAGCGGGCAAGACCACCGTCATGAAGACGATCGCCACCGCGATCGAGCGCAATCACCCCGAGGTGCGTCTCATCGTCCTGCTCATCGACGAGCGGCCCGAAGAGGTGACTGACATGCGCCGCACGGTGAAGGGTGAGGTCATCGCCTCCACCTTCGACCGTCCGAGCGAGGAGCACGCCCACGTCGCCGAGCTGGCGATCGAGAAGGCGAAGCGCATGGTCGAGAAGGGCGAAGACGTCGTCGTCATCCTCGATGGCATCACCCGGCTCTCACGCGCCTACAACCTCTCGGCTCCGGCGTCCGGGCGGATCATGTCGGGCGGCATCGACGCCGGTGCGCTGTACCCGCCGAAGAAGTTCTTCGGCGCCGCCCGCAACGTCGAGGAGGGCGGCTCGCTCACCATCCTCGCCACCGCGCTGGTGGAGACGAACTCGCGCATGGACGACGCGATCTTCGAGGAGTTCAAGGGCACCGGGAACATGGAGCTCAAGCTCGACCGCAAGCTCGCCGACCGGCGCATCTATCCGGCGATCGACGTCGACGCATCGAGCACGCGCCACGAGGAACTGCTGTTCGACCGCAAGCAGCTGCAGATGGTGTGGAAGCTGCGCCGGGTGCTCTCGGGCCTGGCCCACGAGGGGTCGGCGGCTCCGGGGCTCGAGCTGCTCATCGACCGGCTGAAGACGTTCCGCAACAACGACGAGTTCCTCGCCGAGATCTCCAAACAGCCGGGGATGTAGACGCGAACGGTCAGGCCACGAGACGTCCCGGTAGGAGCCGGAATGCTTCCTGCCGGTCGGCGGCCAGCGCCGCCACGTGATGGACGTCGCCCATCGCCAACGTGGTTCGCACACCGAGGTCGCTCGTCACGACGGCCACGTTTCCGCCGGCGGCCCGCCGTTCCAGGATCGTCGACCGCAGCGCCGGGGTCACGCTCACGTCCAGCGCGGTGACCTCGCACAGGTCGAGGAGCACGTCGGCCTCGGCCGGCAGGTGCGCGAGTGCGGCCACGACGGCGGCCGTTGCCTCGGGCGTCGTGAGCTCGCCGCGCACGCGCAGCTCGAAGACGTGCTGCTCGTGGACCAGGAACAGATCGACCATCACTACCTCTAGCTTCGACGCATCTCAGGCCCGCACCGACCGACCAGCCGGTAACTCGCTCGTCGGGAGACTCAGGCTGGCCCTGGCTCGTTGTGATCGCGCGCTGAAACGGCGGCGATTTCCCGGCGTCCTGCTGACGATTCGGTGTCGACCGGCGACGCGGCCCCAGACGAGCGGCCGGTCTAGGCCGGGAACGGGCCGACGTCACGGACGGTGGCCGCCGGCGCGTCGCCGAGGGTGGCGCCGGTCGGCACGAGGCGTAGCCTGGACCGGTGACTTCCCCCGTCGACGCGCTTCCCGTCCCGCTGCAGGCCAACGATCCCTGCTGGTGCGGCAGCGGCCGCAAGTACAAGCGCTGCCACCGAACGACCGAGGGCCGCATCGCGCCCGGCATCGTGAGTCCGATGCGGCTGGTGCCCGCCCACATCGTGCGTCCGCCGTACGCCGAATCCGGCGTGCCGTCGCGCCAGCCGGAAGACCGGGTGAAGTCGCCCGAGATCATCGAGCGCATGCGTCGCACCGGGCACCTCGCGGCCGAGGTGCTACGCAAGGCCGGGGAGATGGTGCGCCCCGGCATCACCACAGATGAGATCGACGTCTACGTCCACCAGCTCACGATCGACGCCGACGCCTACCCCAGCCCGCTCAACTACGGGCAGTTCCCCAAGAGCGTGTGCACCAGCATCAACGAGGTGATCTGCCACGGCATCCCCGATTCGCGGGTGCTCGTCGACGGCGACATCGTCAACCTCGACGTCACCTGCTACCGCGAAGGCGTCCATGGCGACACGAACGCAACGTTCTTCGTCGGCGAGGTCGACGAAGAGTCGCGTCGACTGGTGGAAGCCACCCGCGAGTGCCTGCGGCTCGGCATCCAGGCCGTGCGTCCGGGTCGCCCTGTGTCCGACATCGGTGCGGCGATCGAGTCGCACGCCCGCAAGCTGCGCTACGGCGTCGTGCGCTCGTTCATCGGCCACGGCATCGGCGAGCAGTTCCACACCGACCTGCAGATCCTCCACTACTACGACAGCCGGGCGAACACGATCATGCGCCCCGGCATGACGTTCACGATCGAGCCGATGATCACCCTCGGGCGCGTGCAGCACCTCGTGTGGGACGACAATTGGACCGCGGTCACCGTCGACGGCAAGCGCACCGCCCAGTTCGAGCACACCATCCTGGTCACCGACGACGGCTCCGAGATTCTCACGGTCGAGTAGGCGCGAAACCCGAACGGCGCGAACCCGAACG
>JAYUAM010000230.1:0-5151 GCA_043741295.1 Acidimicrobiia bacterium | reverse complement strand
TAGCCTGCGGGCATGTCCTACGTCGCCGACCCCACCCGATACGACTCGATGACCTACCGCCGAACCGGACGCAGTGGCCTGCTCCTGCCGGCGATCTCGCTCGGGCTGTGGCACAACTTCGGCGACGACCGCTCGTGGACGACGCAGCGCGAGATCTGCCGCCGCGCGTTCGACCTCGGCGTCACGCACTTCGACCTCGCCAACAACTACGGCCCGCCCTACGGCGCCGCCGAGGCGAACTTCGGGCGCATCCTCGCCGCCGACTTCGTCGGCCACCGCGAGGAGCTCGTGATCTCGACGAAGGCCGGGTACGACATGTGGCCGGGGCCGTACGGCAACCTCGGCTCGCGCAAGTACCTTCTCGCCTCGCTCGATCAGTCGCTCACCCGCATGGGACTCGACCACGTCGACATCTTCTACTCGCACCGGTTCGACCCCGACACGCCGCTCGAGGAGACGATGGGCGCCCTCGCGTCGGCCGTGCAGCAGGGCAAGGCGTTGTACGCCGGCATCTCGTCGTACTCGTCCGAGCGCACCCGACAGGCCGCCGCGCTCCTCGCCGAACACAAGGTGCCGCTGCTCATCCACCAGCCGTCGTACTCGATGCTCAACCGCTGGACCGAGGACGACCACCTGCTCGATGCTTTGGAGGACGTCGGCGCCGGTTGCATCGCGTTCTCGCCGCTCGCCCAGGGCCTGCTCACCGACCGGTACCTGCACGGCATCCCGGCCGACTCGCGTGCGGCAACGGGCGGCGCGCTGTCGGCCGACTCGATCACCGAGGATCGCCTCGCCCGCGTGCGGGCCCTCGGCGAGGTGGCGGCCCGGCGCGGGCAGACGCTCGCCCAACTCGCTCTCGTGTGGGCGTTGCGCGATCCGCGGATGACGTCGCTGGTCATCGGCGCGAGCAGCGTGAAGCAGCTCGACGACAACATCGCCGCCCTCGCCAACCCGACGCTGACCGCCGACGAGCTCGCCGACATCGACCGGTACGCCACCGACGCCGACATCAACCTCTGGAAGGGCTCGAGCGACGAGTGAGCGACGTCACCACCACAGGGTCACCACCGCGCAGGTTCACCACCGCGCAGGGTCACCACCGGCAGGTTCACCGAACCGGCGGCACGACCGCCGCCTCGCGACGCCGACGTGTCAAGCGTCTGCGTACCATTGCGGTCGCAACAACCATCGGGCCGGAGTGGGGCCGAAGGACCGGTACGTGTGCTACGGGATGAAGCCGAGGATCTGACGCTCGCGCAGAACGTCCATGAACGCCGGCTCGTACACGACGGTCGGATCGGCGCGTACGAGGTCATCGAGCCGGTGGGCGTCGTCGCCGACCAGGATGCGCCACCGGTTCGCCCGCACCCCGTCGAGGATGATCGTGGCCGCCTGGGCCGCGGACGTCGGCGCGGCGTCGCGGAACGACTCGGCCCGTTGCAGCGCGGCGTTGCGGATGTCCTCGTCGCTCGCCGCCGACAGGTCGGTGCCCTGCGCCGCGTAGCGCTCGCGGATCCCGGCGATGTGCTCTGCCGTCAGCTCCTTGGGATGGCGGTCGAAGTACTGGGCCGAGTTGAACACGATCGACGTGCCGATGTGTCCGGGCATCACCACCGACACGCGCACGTGCGGGGCGTTGAGTCGCAGGTCGGTGATCAGCGCCTCGCTGAAACCCTTCACCGCGAACTTCGCCGCGCTGTAGGCCGTGTGGGCCGCATCGGGGCCGAGGCTCGCCCAGAAGCCGTTGATGCTGCTGGTGTTGACGATGTGCGCATCGTCGGCGGCGAGGAGCATCGGCAGGAACGTGCGGGTGGCAAGGTAGACGCCGCCCCAGCAGATGCCGAACACCTTCTCCCACTCCTCGCGTGGGTCGAGCACGAAGCTCCCGCCGCCACCGATGCCGGCGTTGTTGAAGAGCAGGTGCAGTCGGTCGGTGGCGTGCCCCTGCTGCACGTGCGTGCGGAAGGCCACGAGCTGGGCCTCGTCGGAGACGTCGGCCACGAACGTCGACACGGTAGCCCCGTGTGTGGCATCCGCTTCGGCAAGCGTCTTCGTCTCGGCCATGGCGTCGGCCGACACGTCACAAGTAGCGACGGCGCAACCGGCCGCGGTGAGCTGTCGTGTGAGCTCGCGCCCCATGCCCGTACCGCCACCGGTCACCACGGCCAGTCGTCCGTCGAGTCGTTCCATCCCGGCATGCTCGCGCGGCGGCCGGCGCGGCCGTCACCGCTGGTTCAGCGGACGGACCCGAGGCCGTAGCGTTCGTGCCCACGCACCCTCCGGAGGTCCCCGTCGTGTCCGAGTCACCTGCTCCCCGCCTGCCGCTGCCGCCGTTCGACGAGGCCGGGGCGCGCCAGAAGGTGCTCATGGCCGAGGCGGCCTGGAACACGCGCGACCCCGAGCGGGTGGCGGGCGCGTACACCGTCGATTCGGCGTGGCGTAACCGGGGCGAGTTCGTGACCGGCCGGGACGAGATCGTCGCCTTCCTGCGGCGCAAGTGGGAACGCGAGCTCGACTACGTGCTGCGCAAGGATCTCTGGACGTTCGTCGGCAACCGCATCGCCGTACGCTTCCAGTACGAGTGGCACGACGCCGCCGGCCAGTGGTTCCGCTCCTACGGTAACGAGAACTGGGAGTTCGACGACCTCGGCTACATGGCCAGACGCGAGGCGAGCATCAACGACATCGCCATCGTCGCGACCGACCGACGGCTCCACGGCCCCCGTGCCGATGGCGACACGAGCGCCATCCCGCTTCACTGATGCAGGATCGCCAGCGCGCGGGTGCTCGAAGCTAACTTGTCACGCGTCGGACGCCCCTCGATGCCCACGCCATGCCCGCACGAGCGAGATACACGAGGTGAACGACATGCCCCGCACCGCGCAGGAGACCTTCGACCACGCAGACGAGCTGGCGACCCACATCGAACAGCGCGAGCCCGGCGGCGGCGCGCGTGACGCGTCGGCCCTTCGGACGGTGCGAGATGCCTTCCTGGCGCGAGCCGCGGCCGAGCGCGTACTCCTCGGCGCGGTCGTGCAGGCCCGTCACGCCCGGCGTTCGTGGGCATCGATCGGAGCGATGGTCGGCACCTCCGGAGAGGCTGCCCGGCAGCGTTACGGTCAGCCGGTTCCAGCCTGACCGAGAGGCAAGGTCGCTCACACCCGGCCGGGGTGCCGCCGACCCGTCATTGGCGGGCGAGCGCGTCGAGGGCCGACCGATCGAGCACGCGCACGGACCCGCGCTCGACGGCGAGCACGCCTTCGCGCACGCCGTGCTGCAGCACGCGGTTCACGGTCTGGCGCACGGTGCCGGCGGCGTGGGCGAGATCGTCCTGCGACATGCGGATCGGTTCGTCGCCGTACGCGTCGGCGAGCACGGCGAGGCGCCGCCACAGCCGGGCCTCCGGCGGGAGCAGCGACTCGACCACCAGCTCGCTCGTGCGCATGACCCGTTCAGCGAGGGCGGTGACGAGGAACCGGTCGACACCGGGGTGGCGCTGGCGGAGATCCTCGAAGTCGTGGCGGTACAGGGCGAGGGTGTCGGTCGGCTCGAGCGCACACACGCGCCCGGTGCGCCGGTTGTCGGGGTGTACGAGTGCCAGCTCGCCGAAGAACTCGCCTGGCTGCACGACGCGCACGACCACGGTCTGGCCGCCCTGTGTCGTGAGCTGCACGTCGAGCCGACCGGACTGGACGAGGTGCAGGCAGTCGCCGGCGTCGCCGTCGTTGAAGACGGCCTGACCGCGTTTGTAGTGACGCGGTCGTAGCCGGGCCACGAGTGCTTCTCGTTCCGGCGCGCCGAGCGAATCGAGCAGTCGCGATCGGACCAGATCGGCGGCCCCGACGCGGTGTGCGGCTCCGGCCGGGCCCGGCGTTCCCGTTCCGTTCATCGTCGCACCGCCCGCTCCCTCGAACTCGATTGTAGGTGGGCACCCGGCCTGTGTGTGGCAACGGTCACGGTCGCACCGTCTCGTCGGCGACGGTCGGCGGGCGATCTGCAGTGCACCGTCGTGTGGACAACCACAAGACGGGGGAAAGAACCATGCTGCTCTTCACACGCACAGCGACACTCACCGGTAGCCCGCGGCGATCGATGCCCTGGGCGATCGAGATCACGGCCTACGTCAACGCCCACTGCGATCTCGACGTGGGCCTCTGGGCGGCGTCGTTCGGCCGGCCGCTCGGCTCGGTCGGGTGGTCGACGGTGGTCGACTCGCAGACGACGCTCGCCAACGAGACCAACAAGCTGCTCACCGACGGCGGCTACCTCGATCTGGTCGACGCCGCGGTCGACATGATCCCGGCACCGGGCGAGGACATCCTGCGCGAGTTCGTGCACTACCAGCCGACCGGCGACGAGGTGCCCGTGGGCGCCATCGCCACCGTCACATCGGCAACGGCGCGGTTCGAGCGGATGCCCGATGCTGTCGGCTGGGGCGTCGAGGTCGCCCAGTACGGCGAGCAGGTGGCCGGCAGCCCGATCGCCGTGCTGACCGACATGTTCGGTCAGATGGGCTCGATCAGCTGGATCACCATCCAGCCCGACCACGAGGCCGTCGAGACGGCGCGGGGCAAGCTCCTGGGCGACCCCGGCTACCTCGGACGGATGGCGGCGACGAAGGACCTCTTCATCGAAGGTTCGGGCCGTACGTACCAGACGGTCCGCCTCGCCTGACCCGGATCCGGTGCGGCGCCGCCCAGCGGGAGTGTGCGGCGCCGCACCGACAGGCGGGTCGGTCGGCGAGAGCGCGAGACTGCACGTCGTGACGATGCGCGAGGACTGCGTCCACTTCCAGAGCCGCTCGTACGACGACGGTGAGACGGCCCGGTTCTGCACGCTCGATCTGGCGCCCGAGGCGCCGTGGCGCTGCCCGGCCGACTGCCGTCGCTACGAGCGCCTGGCGAAGGCCACCGGCTTCGAGGAAGGCTCGCTCCGTCGCACGCCGATGGAGCCCGAGCCCGACGGTTCGCCCGAGGACATCGCCGGCGTGCTCGACGAGGCAGAGGACATCGTGAACGCCGCGGCCCCGTCGATCCTCGCCGACCTCGACCAGCGACGCTCCCCCTGGTGGACGCGATGGACGCGTCGGCGCGGCGGCGACGAAGGCACCGGCCTCAGCCAACGCTGACGACGGGCGACGCTGACGGTCGC
>JAYUAM010000229.1:0-2123 GCA_043741295.1 Acidimicrobiia bacterium | reverse complement strand
CCGGGAAGCCCGAGCAGGAGCACCTGCGGTTGACTGGTGAACCAGCCGATGTACCGCTCGAGCTGCACCGGGCCGCCGAACGCCTGGTCGACAAAGCGGAAGTCGGCGAAGACGAGCACGACGATGGCGGCGAGCACGGGAAGGGCGAGGACAAGCACCGACGAGACGACGAGCATCGCCCACACGAACGGGTTCACGCGGTCGAGCCGCAGGCCGGGTCGGCGCAGGCTGACGATCGTCGTGGCGATGCAGGCGGCGGTCACCGTCAGCGACAGAGCGGTGAGGATGAGGGCGACGTTCCAGAGCTGCACGGCGTCGGGATGACGGCCGCCGGGGCCACCGTCGGCGAGCGAGGCGGCGATCATGGTGCCCGAGCCGAGGAACCACCCCCACAGGCTGGCGGCGATGGCACGCGGGAAGGCGATCGTGTCGGCGCCTACCAGGTGGGGCACGACGCCGACGGCGAGGCCGAGCAGCAGCGGCAACACGCCGCCCAACACGAGCGTCCAGCGGTAACTGGCGAACACCTGGAGCACCGCGCCGAGGTCGATGATCTTCGCGCCGGTCGCGTCGGCCCGTTCGGCGCCGATGACCACGGCCAGGCCGAGGCCGCCGAGCACCTGGGCGAGCGAGAGGCCGGCGAACAGGCGGGCGACCTTCGTGTGGTCGGCCGTGGTGAGCCACCCGGCGACGGCGTCGACAGCCGCTGAAGCGTCGGTGTGACCCAGCTCGTCCGTCGATGGCGTTGCGATTCTCACGTCCGTGGCCGTCATCGTGTCGGCACCCCTCGTGTCTGTCCTAGCGGCCTGCGATATCGGGCTCCGATACCGGCGCGCACCCTACCGCGCGTCAGGCGTCCAACGCCGATTTGCCGCCGTCGATCATCACGTTCGTGCCGTTCACGTAGGAGGCGTCGTCGGAGCAGAGGAACACGGCGAGCTTGGCGACCTCCTCGGCACGAACGACACGCCGCGCACGGCGGCGATCGACGCGAGCCGTCCGGACATGGCGAGCATCATTGCTCCAGTGCGATCAGCACGTTCGACGTCCGATGAAGAGTAGGATCAGAAGTATGACGAAGACGAAGGTGTCGGCCACCGTGGACCCATCACGCCTCGCCGAGGCCCGGGTCCTGCTCGGCACAGACAACGTATCGGTGGTGCTCGACACGGCGTTGGCTGCGCTCATCGAGCGCGAGCTCGAACGACGCTGGCTCGTCGCCCACCCGGACCCGCGGCTCCCGAACGACCTTCCGGTGGATCTTCCTGTGGACCTGTCACATCTCCCGTGGGGGGACGAATGACGCCGATCCATCGAGGCGACGTCTGGTGGGCCGACGTTCCCGGCGACAAGCGCCGACCGGTGCTCGTGCTCACTCGCGAGCGGTTCATTTCCCGGTTGACGCAGGTGCTCGTGGCGCCGATCACGACGAGCGTCCGCGGCATTCCGACCGAGGTCGCGCTCGACACGACGGACGGGATGCCGCGATCGTGCGCCGCCAACTTCGACAACGTCTTCACCTTGAGCCGCGGCCATCTCGTCGACCGCATCTCACAGCTATCGGCCGACAAGCTCGATCTCGCGTGCCGCGCCTATCGCTTCGCCGTCGGCTGCTGACCGCGGGGCGAAGCGGCGCCCAGTCGAGGCCTCAGAAGGGTGCGGGCGGGGGGAGTCGAACCCCCACTCCTTGCGGAACGGGAACCTAAATCCCGCGTGTCTGCCATTCCACCACGCCCGCGTGGCGCGGGTTGACGTTACCGGAGCGGTCAGACTGGCGACCATGAGTTCGATCCCGACCCCGGCCCTCGTGGTCGACGCCGATGCCCTCGACGCCAACCTCGCCACGATGGCTGCCGCGTGCCCCGGCCGGCGATTGCGGCCCCACGTGAAGGCCCACAAGTGCACGTCATTGGCGGCCGCGCAGGCCGCGGTCGGCCACCGCACGTTCACCTGCGCGACGCCGCGCGAGGTCGTCGGTATGGCCGAGGCCGGGCTGGGCGACGATCTGCTGCTCGCCAACGAGACGGTCGACCCGGTGCGCCTGGCGGCGATGGCCGCGCTCAACGGCTCGGCGATGGTCACCATCGCCGTCGACTCCGAGGCGACGATCGAGGCTGCGGCCC
>JAYUAM010000228.1:0-2126 GCA_043741295.1 Acidimicrobiia bacterium | reverse complement strand
GGCGGCGTCTCGCGCATCTCGAGGTGCAGCTCGTCGCCGGTGTACGGATGGGCGAGGGCCACCGCCTCGTTCAGCTCCACGCCGAGGCCCGGCGCCGTCGGCGGGATGACGTAGCCGTCCTCCCACGTGATCGGCGTGACCAGGAGGTCGGCGTGGAACCCGCTCCAGTCCTGGATGCTCTCGAGGATGAGGAAGTTCGGGGAGCACGCGGCGAGCTGGATGTTGGCGGCGCCGACCACCGGCCCGCAGTAGAGGTGCGGCGCGATCTGGGCGCCGTGCGCCTCGGCGAGCGCGGCGATCTTCTTGCCCTCCAGGATCCCGCCGCAACGACCGAGGTTCGGCTGGATGATCGACGCTGCGCCGAGCGACAGCAGCTGTTGGAACTCGTACTTCGTGGTGAGCCGCTCGCCCGCGGCGATGGGGATCGAGGTCTGGCGGGCGACCTTGGCCATCTCGGCCGGCTGGTCGGGCGGAACCGGCTCCTCGAACCACAACGGGTCGTAGGGCTCGAGCCGCTTCGCCAGGCGGATGGCGCCCGACGCGGTGAACTGCCCGTGCGTGCCGAAGAGGAGGTCGGCCCGTAGACCCACGGCTTCGCGCACCGCGCGGACGAGGCGCTCGGAACGATCGAGCTCCTCCAGCGACGGCTGGCGGCCGTCGAACACGCCGTAGGGGCCGGCGGGATCGAACTTCACCGCGGTGAAGCCGCGGGCGACCTCGGCCGCGGCCATCTCGGCGGCGGCGTCGGGGTCGCGGTACACGGGGTCGTCGGCGTAGGCGTCGACACCGTCGGGCGGGTACAGGTAGGTGTAGGTGCGCAGGCGATCGTGCACGCGGCCGCCGAGCAACTCGTAGACCGGCTTGCCCAGCTCCTTGCCGATGATGTCCCAGCAGGCCATCTCGAGCCCGCTCATGATGCCGCCGAGGGTCAGGTCGGGCCGCAGCGCGAACCCGCGCCCGTACATCGCACGCCACATCGTTTCGACCCGGAAAGGATCGTGGCCGATCACGTGGCGGGCGGCCACGTCCTCGACCATCGCGGCGACGAGCGACGGCGAGAACGTCGCCGTATAGACCTCGCCGATGCCGGTGATGCCGCTGTCGGTCGTGAGCTTCAGGAAGACGAAGTACCGGCCACCGAACCGCGGCGGCGGGTTGCCGACGACGAACGTACGGATCTCGGTGACCTTCACTGCAGCACCTCGGGGAAGCCGGGCGCCCGCAGATCGGTGCCGAGCGCATCCTCCAACAGCTTGACGACCTGCGACGACCAGGCTCCACCGCCGTACTGCGAGCGGGCGCGGATGAACGTCTGCTCCACGAGCGCGGCGAGATCGAGCGGCACGCCGAACTCGCGGCCGAACCCCGTGGCGAACCCGAGGTCCTTGCAGGCGAGGTCCATCGTGAACCCGATGTTGTAGCTCCCGTTCAGGATCACCTGACTCTCCGTCTCGTGCACGAAGCTGTTCCCGGAGCTCTCCTTGATCGCCTCGAACGACATGCGCAGATCGAGGCCGGCCCGCTTGGCGAGCATCAACGCCTCGCCGGCGGCGACGAGATGGATGAACGCCAGCATGTTGGTGATCACCTTGATCACCGCCGCGCTGCCAAGCGGACCGGCGTACAGCACCGGCTCGCCGACGGCGGACAGGAGCTCGCGGTGACGCTGGTAGAGAGCCTCGTCACCACCGACGAGCACGGTGATCTCGCCGGCCGCTGCCTTGTGCACGCCCCCGGTGACGGGCGCCTCCAGCACGGCGATGCCGGCATCGGCGGCGACCGCTGCCAGGCGGAGGGTCTCGTTGCGATCGGTCGTGCTCATGTCGATCCACGTGCCGTGTCGCTCGGCGAGTCCGGCAAAGACACCGTCGGTGCCCGTTACGACCGCGTCGACCGCCGCTGGCGACGGCAGGCAGGTGAACACCACGTCCGCCGCTGCGGCCACCGCAGCCGGGCTGTCCGCCCATGCGGCACCGTTGCCGACGAGCTCGTCGCCGAGCGACCGGTGGAGGTCGTGGACCGTGAGGGGGTATCCCCTCCGCTGGATGCTGGTGGCGAGGTAGCCGCCGAGGTGGCCGAGCCCGATGAAGCCGACACGATCGCGCATGCGGCAGCGTCGTCGCTCG
>JAYUAM010000227.1:0-11939 GCA_043741295.1 Acidimicrobiia bacterium | reverse complement strand
CCTGGATCTCCAGATTCGCAACGTCCCTGAGGAACCAGCCGTGCAGCCGCAGATCCTGCGTCAATTCGGGGTGGAACGCGATGCCAACGACGTTGCCCTGGCGCACGCCGACCGGCTCATCGCCGTGGCGCGCCATGACTTCGACCGCGGGGCCCAACTGGCGAATGCGCGGCGCGCGGATGAACACTCCGTGGATCGCGCCGCCCAGCACCGGCGCATCGATCGCCGCTGAGAATGAATCGATCTGGCGGCCATAGGCGTTGCGCTCGACCTCGACATCGAGGACCCCGAATGTCGGGAACGGCAGCGTGCCGGCGTCGCGCGACAGCAGGATCAAGCCCGCGCACGTGCCGAGCACGGGGCGCTCGCGCACGAACCGCTCGAGTGGCGCGCGCAGACCCGTGACCTCGAGCAGCCGCAGCATCGTCGTCGACTCCCCGCCCGGCATCACCAGCGCGTCGAGGCGATCGAGATCGGGCGGCAGCGTGACGCGCACGGCTTCGACTCCCAATGCGACGAGCGAGCGCTGGTGGCAGGCGTAATCCCCCTGCAGCGCCAGCACACCGACCCGCGGTTGCGCCACGGTCACCAGCCCCGCTTCGCCAATTGCTGGTCGGGCGGAATCGTCTCCATCGAGATCCCGCGCATCGCCTGAGGCAGGCCGGTGCTGGCCTCCGTGAGCACTTCGGGGCGGTTGTAATTCGTGACCGCCTTGACGATCGCCTCGGCCATGCGCAATTGATCGCGCCGCTGCTCGTCGGGCTTGTGGTCGAGGCTCACCTCGAAAATTCCCGAGCCGACGAACACGGACTCAGCGCCCAGTTGCACCATCAGAGCCGCATCGGCGGGCGTCGCGACCCCACCGGCTGCGAAGTTCGGCACCGGCAGCTTGCCCGTGCGCGCCACCTGCTGGACCACTTCGAACGGTGCGCCCAGGCCCTTGGCCTCGGCCATCAGTTCGTCCTCACGCAACATCGACAGCCGCTTGATCGACTTCTGGACGGACCGCATGTGGCGCACCGCCTCCACGACGTTGCCCGTGCCGGCCTCACCCTTGGTGCGGATCAGCGCGGCGCCCTCGCCGATGCGGCGCAGCGCCTCGCCGAGGTCGCGGCAACCGCATACGAACGGCACCTTGAAATCATGCTTCCAGATATGGTGCTCGTCATCGGCCGGCGTCAGCACTTCGCTTTCGTCGATGAAGTCTACCCCTAAGTGCTCGAGGATCTGCGCTTCGGCGAAGTGACCGATGCGGCACTTCGCCATCACGGGGATCGAGACCGCAGCTTCGATCTCGACGATCATCTGTGGATCGGACATGCGCGCGACCCCACCGTCGCGGCGAATGCGCGACGGGATGCGCTCGAGCGCCATGACCGCCACGGCGCCGGCTTCCTCGGCGATGCGCGCCTGCTGGACGTTCATGACGTCCATGATGACGCCGCCCTTGAGCATCTCGGCGAGCCCGCGCTTCACCAGTGCGGTACCGGTGGTGCGGCCAGGGGCTTGGGTGGGGGTCGTCGACGAGGTCTGCTGCTCGGCCATGACACCAGTGTACGTCGCCCGGCACCCAGGATTCCTGGTCGAAACGGTCCCCTGAACGCGCTCGCTGACGTCGCTAGTTGATGCCCACGGTGTTCGGGTCGACGAGCTCGAACCAGGTGTGACCGGGCGCGAGGTCGATCGCCTTGCCGGCGGCGTCCTTGAAGACGAACGGTGCATGGTCGTCCGCCCGCTCCCACGTCGCCTTCACCATCGCGCCGCCACTGAGCACCGTCGCCTCCCCCGTCCCGATCGTGACCGCTTCGGGCGAACGGGGGTCGTCGAACGCGCTGCGGTAGGGCACGACCATCGCCACGACGTTGGCCGCCGACACCTGCACGCCGTCGGTGTCCCGGTGTGGCGCTCCGCGCATGTCGCGCTTCCACGTCGAGGACACGGCGTCCCAGTTCCAGTCGATGTTGTAGCTCTCGGCCGCCCAGTGCAGGTGGGTGGCCGGCTGCCCGCCCGCCAACGGCTGGCCGACCGGCCGGAACGTGGAGATGGGGGCGGGGGCCCCCTTGCCATCGGGCGTCACGGACCACACCGCCTCCGACGACGTGAAGAACTCGTTGTAGCGCGTCTTGCGCTTCCCGAACGTGTACAGGTCGGGGTGCTTGTCGTAGCTGGCGTCGATCAGGTCGGTGCGTCGCACGACGGGCAGCAGGTTCTCGTTGCCGCCGGAGAAGGCGACGAGCGGCGTCGACAGCGCGGGGATGATGTGCAGGTCGCTGGCCCGCACCGAGCGGATCGAGCCGATCTTCTCGGCAGCCGTCGACTGGAACACCGACAGGAACCGCGTGTCGCCCGGCCCGATGCGCTCCTCGAACACGAGGTCGGCCTGGTTGATGCCGTTCTGCGGGTTCGCCTCGGGGTCGTTGTTGATCTTGATCACGAACGCCGGCCGGTTGAGCGCAGCAGGATCGCTGGCCGGCAGCCCGGTGAACGGGAACACCGGCCCAGGCGCGGCAGTGGTCGTCGTCGCCGCCACCGTCGTGCTCGTGGGTGACGCCGACGTGGTGGTCGTGCGGGCGATGGTGGACGACGTCGTCGTCGGCGCCGCGGTGCTGCTCGTCGCCGCCGTCTTCGCCGAGCCGCCACCGCACGCGGTCACGCCGACCAACGTGGCGAGCACGACGAGCCGCGTTGGGGTGATCTGCCTGGAGCGGCCGGGCGCCGCGACGTTGTGCGTGGTCATTGTCCAACCTCGATCCGTTCGGCGCCCTCGGGGGTCGCCAGCTCCACCCACGTACGGCCGGGGAGCAGTCGTATCGGCTTGCCCCCGGCGTCCAGCAGTTCCCACCCGCTCTTGGCATCGGCCCGGCTCCACGTGCCGGCGATCAGCTTTCCTTCGCTGAGCACCCACACCTCGCCCTTGCCGACGGTGACCGCCTCGGGCGACTTCGGGTCGGCCGGGCTGGCGCGGTAGTTCGTGAGCACGACCACGATGTTCGCCGGTGCCACCTGCACGCCGTCGCTGTCCTTGTGCGCTGTGCCGTCCTCGAACCGCAGCCATCCGTGCACGTCGCCGTTCCACCGGTACTCGACGTGCGTCCCCTGGAGCTGCAGCGACACCCCGGCGATGTCCTGCCCGCCGGCGTCGATCGGCTCGCCCGGCGTGCGGTAGGCGAAGATCGGCTTCGGTGCACCTTGGCCTTCGGGCGTGAGGGCGTAGGCCCGCTCCGTGCTGGTGAAGAACTCGGTGTAGTCACGCAGGACGCGGCCGGTCCAGAGGACCTCGCGATGGTGGTCCTTGCCGATGTCGGTGAGGTCGGCCCCGGCGACCGCGCCCTCCACGTACCGGTTTCCGCCCGACCACACGAACAGCGGATGCGAGAGGCTGGACAGCATGTCGAGGTCGCTCGTGCGCGCCGAGCGCACCGAGCCGATCTGCGGGACGTCGGTGGACTGGAAGACGGCGAGGAAGCGCGTGATGCCCTCGACCTCTTCCTCAAACACGATGTCGGCCTGGTTGAGCCCGTGCTGCGGGCGGGCCGACGCCGCATTGTTGATCTTCACGGCGAGGGCGGGGCGGTTGAACCGGGCCGGGTCGTCGATCGGTTGACCGGTGAACGGGAACGTGGGCGCCGGAGCCACCGTGGTGGTCGGGGCGACGGTCGTCGAGGCGGCGACGGTGGTGGTAGGGGTCGGCGCCACCGTGCTGGAGGTCGTAGTACGCGCGATCGTCGAGGTCGTGGTCGATGTGGCCGTGCTCGACGTGGCGGCCGTCTTGGCCGTGCCACTGCACGCCGCGGTGGCGACAAGGGCGGCGGCCAGCCCGAGCAGGGGCGCGTGGCGACGACGTAGAGGACGGGACACGGTGACGGTCAGAGCTCCCGGAGCGCAGCGATGCGATCGTCGAGGGGTGGGTGGGTTTCGAACATCTTGTTGATCCAGGACAACCGGCCCTCGTCGGCCTGCATCGGCACCGGCTGCTCGATCCAGAGGTGGGCCGTGGCCCGGCTCGCCGAATGGGTGATCGTGTTGTCGGCCTTCAGTTTCTCGAGGGCGCTGATGAGGCCGGGCGGGTAGCGCGTGAGCATCACGGCCGAGACGTCGGCGAGCGACTCGCGTCGCCGGCTGACGGCGAGCTGCAGGACCTTGCCGATGATCGGGGCGACGAGCAACAGCACGAAGCCGAGCAGGGCGAGCGGGTTGTTCCCGTCGTTGCGGTCGCCCTCGCGACGGGTGCGCCCCCCGTTCCACCACATCATGCGGATGACGACGTCGGACACCACGGCGACGGCGCCGACCATCGTCACGGCGAGCGTGGACACGAGCACGTCGTAGTTCTTGATGTGCGACAGCTCGTGGGCGAGCACACCTTCGAGCTCGACCCGGTTCATCAGGTGCAGCAGGCCGGTGGTAACGGCGATCGACGCGTGCTGCGGGTTGCGGCCGGTGGCGAACGCGTTCGGCGCCGGGTCGTCGACGATGTAGATCTTCGGTTGCGGCAGCCCGCCGGCGATGCACAGGCCTTCGACGAGGTTGTACAGCCGGCGGTACGTCTGGGGGTCGGCCGGCTGGGCGCGCGAGACGGCCAGGGCGATGGCGTCGGACTTCCAGTACGAGAGGAACGCCGTAGCGCCGGCGAAGAGCACGGCGATGACGATGCCGATCGGTCCGTAGCCGATCAGCTGGTTGACGGCCACCCCGACGAGCGTGACGAGCAGCACGAAGCCGGCGATGAGCAGGAAGGAACGACGCTTGTTCGACGAGATCTGGTCGTACATGGGGGGTGGACCGGCCGCCCGGTCAGAACTGCAGCTTCGGCGCGGCCTTCGAGGCCTCGTCGGCCTGGAAGTACTCGCGGGCACGGAAGCCCATGCGGCTGGCGAACAGCGAACCCGGCAACTGCTGGATCTTGGTGTTGTACCCGGTGACGGAGTCGTTGTATGCCTGGCGGGCGTAGCCGACCTTGTCTTCGGTGGCCGTGAGCTCCTCCTGGAGGGCGAGGAAGTTCTGATTCGCCTTCAAGTCGGGGTAGGCCTCGGACAACGCGAACAGCCGGCCGAGGGCGCCGCTCATCTGGGCGGCGGCGGCCGACGCGGCGGCCGGTGTCGTTGCACTGACCGCGGCGTTGCGGGCCTTGACCACGGCGTCGAGCGTCTCACGCTCGTGGGCGGCGTAGGCCTTCACCGTCTCGAGCAGGTTGGGGATGAGATCAGCGCGCCGCTTGAGCTGCACGTCGATCTGGGCCCACGAGTTCTCCACCCGGTTGCGGTAGCGCACGAGGCCGTTCCGCACGACGACGGCGTAGAGCACGATGGCCACGATGACGAGGACGATGATCCACTTCATCGGGCCGGCACCGTGGCTCGAAACGGGTTGACAAGGGTGGTCATCAGGTTCCTTCGTGGGGTCCGCGGCGATCGTCGAGCGCGCCGCCCCGCCGGAGCGACGGGAGGCCCGCTGCGGCCGGGTTCGCACACCGGCCGGTCGGCCGGCACGAGCCGGCGACGGATCTACACCTTACGGGAGAACGGCCGCCACCGGTTGGCAAGCCCCACCACTCCCCCGGCCAACGTGCCGGCCAACGAGGACGCGCTCCCGGCCACGACGTCGCTCATGCCGTCGAGCCGCTCGCTCAGCCGGCGCGGTCCGCGCTCGATCGCCTCGACGTAGATCGCCTCGTAGCGCTCGGCGAGCGCCTCCATCGAGAACTCCTGGGCCCGCTCGTCGCCGGCGGCGCACAGGCGGGCGGCCAGCGCCGGTTCGGTGAGCACGCGTAGGAGGGCGGCGGCCAGGGCGTCGGCGTCTCCCGGCGGCACCAGCAGCGCGTCGATGTCGGGCCTGGCGACCTTGCGATAGCCGTCGATGTCGGACGCCACGATCGGGGTGTGGGCGGCCATCGACTCGAGCAGGATCACGCCGAACGACTCGCCGTGCAGCGATGGCGCGGCGAACGCCGACGCCCCGCGCCAGCGGGCCACCTTCTCGGCCTCGTTGAGCCGCCCGAGCCACTGCACACGGGGGTCGCCGGCGTGGGCGACCGTCAGCTCCGCCGTTTGCGGCCCATCGCTGGCGACCCAGAGCCGCACGTCGCTCGGCAGGCGCGTCATCGCGTCGAGCAGCACCTCGAGGCCCTTTCGAGGTTCGTGACGACTGCAGAAGAAGATCGTCGGACCTTCGGCCTTGATCGGCTCGACGCTGTGGTACCGCTCGACCTCGACACCGTTGAACAACATCCGGTAGGTGCCGCCGAGGTAGCGGCTGGCGAGGGCGCGGGCGTCAGCAGAGACGGCGCAGCGGATGTCGATGCGCTCGGCGGTCGCCCGGACCAGCGGGTTGAGCCACTTGTAGGAGCTGGAATCGCCAGCGGCGTGGAACGTGGCGACGATCGGCGCCGGATGGGAGAGCACGGTCGTCAGGCTCGGCCCGGGCGCCAACGGCTCGTGCACGTGGAGGACATCGAACCCCTCCTCACGAAGCGCCCGCAGCGTCCGCAGCGCGGCGGCGGGGTCGGGGGCGAGCGGCGCGACCGAGCCGTTCGCCGCGGTCGGGATCGAGTTGCCGAGCGGTGTGACGAACGCCTCGGGCGGCGGACCGTCGCACGGCCCGAGCACGCGCGCCTCGACGCCACGCGCCCGCAGGACACGGGCGAGGCCGAGCACCTGGGCCTGTACGCCGCCCGGCAAGGTGAGGCTGTACGGGCAGACCAGCCCCACGCGCATGGGTCAACGGTAGTCGACCAGCGGCGAACGGCTTCGGGGCGATCCCCGTCGGGACCGGGCTGCTCGGTAGGCGTCGGCGCCTCGCTATCGTCGCCGCCTCGCTCTCGTCGCCGGCTCGCTATCGTCGCGGGCATGACGACGTCTTCCGCCAGCGGCCCTTTGCTCCCGGCCGTGTCGCTCGTGGCCAGCCCTAGCCGCCGGCGCCAGGTCCTCGATCTGGCGACCGAGATCGACCGGTGCGGTTTCGCCGGCATCGCCTGCCCAAGCCTCGGCAACGCCCTCGGGCTGTGCGTGTCGCTCGCTCACGTGACCACCAAGATCCCGTTCTGGACGTCGATCCAGCCGATCTACCTGGCGTCGGCGGTGGAGACGGCGGGCATTGCCGCCTACGCCCACGAGGTGTCGGGCGGCCGCTTCCGTCTCGGCATCGGCGTCAGCCACGCGCCCGCACTGAAGCGAAACGGGATCGGTGAGCGGCCGACCCCGTTGGCCGATACCCGGGCCTTCGTCGCCGGGTTGCGCGACGCCGCTGTGCGCGTCGGCGATCTCCCCCCGATCGTGCTCGCCACGTTGCGCGACCGGATGCTCGACCTCGCTGTCGAGGTCGCCGACGGGGCAGTGTGGGCGAACGCCTCACGGTCGGTCATCGCCGGTCAGCTCGCCCGCATCGACGGGGCGCGACGGAACGAGCTGTTCCTCGGCAACATGATCCCGACGGTGATCGACGCCGACCGGTCAGCGGCCCGTGCGGTGCACCGCAAGACGCTCACCGGCTACGTGAGCTTGCCGAACTACCGCAACTACTGGAAGGCGGCGGGGTACGTCGCCGAGATGGAGGCGATCGAAGCCGCCATCGCCGCCGGCCAGCGCGACCGACTGCCCGAGTTGATGTCGGACGCGTGGGTCGACGATTGCACGCTCTCCGGTTCCGCGAGCGACGTACGCGAGGGTGTCGAGGCGTGGCGCGACGCTGGCATCACCACACCGATCCTCGTGATGTCATCGACGTCCGGAGGGCAGGCCAAGGCTGTCGGCGAGCTCCTCGACGCCTACGCCTGACCGATCGGCACTCGATGGCCACCCGCGCCCGCAGATCGGCGGCGGCCACGCGCGCCGCCGATGCGGAGGCCCGGCGCGAGCGTGCCGTCGACGAGGCGGCGCGGCTGCTCGCACTCGGACTCGCCGACGGCGACGAGATCCGCTGGCACGACCCCGGTCGCAGCACCTGGACGAAAGGTCGGGTGAGCGGCGTCGGTCAGGACGGATCGCTGTCGTGTGCCGAGCACGGCGGCAAGCAGCGCGCCATCCGTCCCGAGCACGCGGAGGTGCTGCGCCGATCGGCCCGCGGCGCGCTCGTGTGGCGCTCCGTCGTCACCGAGAACCGCCAGCTCCCGTTGTTCGTCGAGCCGGCCCGCCCACTGCGACCCGAGGTCGAGGCGCGGGTCGTCAAACGTCGCCGGACCGCGAACTGAGCGGGTCCGCGGCCCTGACCGGGCGCTAGGACACGTGGCCGGCGTAGGTGCGCACCAGCGCGGCCAACGCCGGCAGCATGTTCACGGCGATCTCGGGTGCCCGGTCGAGCAGACCGGCAAACTCCGGGTGGGTCGCCACCTCCACGAGCATGTCGGTGTCGGCGACGACGGTGGCGGTGCGCTGCCCACCGTCGATGATCGAGATCTCGCCCACCACGTCGCCGGCCCCGAGCTTGGCCAGCTCCACACCATCGCGGAGGACAGCGGCCGTGCCCTCGATGATCACGAAGAACTCCTTGCCGTAGTCGCCCTGGCGGGCGAGGGTCGTGCCGGCCTTGACGTCGACCGGGGTGAGCAGGCGGGTGATGTCACGCAGCTGATCTTCCGAACATCCGGCGAAGATCGGCACCTTCGAGAGCAGTTCCACCTTCGGGTCGCGTTCCGACATCGTTCGGTTCCTTTCGTCGGGTGCGCGGCGGCGGTACCCGCGCAGCACCAGGTCGTGGCCACGGTACCCGCTGGGGGTCCGCGTGAAGGACGGACCCGACGGCGCGCGCCGGCCCGCCGAGCGGCGAACGGACGAAGGACGAGCGGTGGCCGTCGCGCCGCCGGGGGTGCCCGGACCGTGAAGAATTCGTCGGGGTCCTAGGACGATGCTCGATGATCCGCGACGCGGGCAGCCTCGATGCCGCACAATCTCCTCATGGCGGACACCGGGCGGCTGGTCGGCGTGACGAACGCGTGGCCCGCGCCGATGTCGCCTCGCGAAGGATGGCCAGCGCGCCGCCGACCGGTTCCTGACCTCTCGGCTCGGCGTGACCAGCCTGAGCCGCGTGACCCGCTCGAGCCCCCCGAGCGGGCCGGCCCGCTCGACCGACCCAACCCCGTCACCCCGACGCCGGAGCAACCGGGCGCTCGCCAACTGCCGCCGGCGCTCCTTCGGGTGCCGCTCCCGGCCGCCTCGCTCGTGCGGCTTCCCACTCCCAAGATCGTGCCGGTGACGCCGGTCGTCGCCCGCTCAGCCCGGCCACGAACCGACCGGGACGTCGACCAGGACCTCGACGGCGGGATCGACGGGCTGATCGACGCCGAGGCCGACGCCAGGCTGACCTCGCCGGCGCCGAGTCCCGCCGACTCGCCCGGGCCCGCCGGCGAACGACACCGGGCACCTCCGACCCGAGCAACGAGCAGCGCGTCGTGCGAGCCGGTCGGCTGGCTCGACGGCGAACGCGTCGCCGGCGTGAGGATCCTGCGAGACCGCATCGCACCGACCGGCAACGCTCGGGCCGACTACGTCCTCGTGGCCTCGTCGGGCGTGTGGGTCGTGGGCGTGGAGCCGGGCACCCGGGTCGAACTTCGCAGCGCCGACCATCAGCGGCGGGCCGATCGCCGACTCCTGGTCGGCGGTCGCGATCGCACCGGCCGGGCGACCGAGGTCGGCCTCTTCGCTCGCGAGGTGCGCAAGTTCGTCGGCCGACCAGACATCGGGATCCATTCGGCGATGTGCATGGTCGGCGCCGAACGGAGCCTGCTCGCCTCCTCGTTCCGCCTCCACGGCGTCTGGGTCAGCTCGCCCCGCCAGCTCATCGAGATGGTGCAGCAGCCCGGAAGCCTCGACGCGGTCGACGCCCAGCTGCTGGCCGATCTGCTCGACACCCGTCTGCGGACGCGGCGCTGATCGATCAGTGGTTTCGCGGTCAGCGCCGTTGGAGGACGATGGCCAGGGCGTCGTCCCGCAGCCGGGCGCTGGAGTGGTCGAGCGCAGCGTCGACACACGCGTCGGCGATCGCCTGGGGACCCGTCGCCGCGTGCCAGCGCAACGCCTGCTCGATCGCCCCCTCCCCGAGGAAGCGCCGGTCGGCGTTGCGGGCCTCGGTCACGCCGTCCGTGTAGGCGACGAGGCAGGCCGAACGTTCGAGCGTGCGCGCCTCGGTGCGTATGGCGGCCCATTCGATCCCGAACAGCGATTGCGTCGGACCCCACCGCTCGATCGAGCCGGGGCGGCTGACCACGACCGGCGGATGTCCGGCGTTGAGGTACTCACAGTCGCCGGACCCCTCGACGAAACCGATCAGGAGCCCGGTGGCGATCGTGCCGAGCTCGAGCACCGAGGCGTTGACCGCGGCGGCGATCAGTGGCAGCGAGTTACCGGCCCGCCAGAGCGCGGCGATCTCCGTTCGCAACCGGAGCGCCTGGAGGGCCGCGACGGTGCCGTGCCCCGCCACGTCGACGACCGCGAGCAGGTAGCGACCGTCCGGCGCGGTCAGCACCTGGCAGGTGTCACCGGGCAAGGTGGCGAAGGCCACGGTCTGGCGGAACCCCAGCTCCCAACCGGGCGGCGCGATAGGAACCTCGAGCAGCTGCGCGGTCATCGCCGCGAGCACGGCGTCGCGCTCGCCGAGCTCCTCGGTGAGTCGCCGAGCCTCGGTGAGCGAGTCGTTGGCGTCGAGCTCCACCTGTTCGGCGGCGCCGAGCGGCAGCATCACCAGCAGCCCGAGCGCGAGCACCTGGGCGATGGCCACTACCGACTGGGCCAGACGGGCGTCGGGGCTGAAATGCACGATGCTCGTCGATGCCGCGGTGAGCGCAATCGGTGCGATCACCACGACGACCACGAGCCTTCGGCCGAGTTGGGCGCTCGGACCGCTGTGGGTGAGCCGGCCGAACAGTCCGACTGTGGGCTGGGCGAGCATCACGGCGAGGCCGAGCGTCGTGAGAGCGATTGCGGTGTGCAGGGCCATGCCGACGACCACGAACGTCGAACCCAACGACTTGCGATCGACGCCGATGATGAATCCGACGATCGCCGCGGCGCCCACGCACACCGTGCCGAGGGCGAGGCCCTGCATCAGCCGAGGCGACCGTCGCCAGGCCAGCAGCATGCCGGCGCCCCCGATGCAGAGCGCGGCGACGCACGTCTCCGGCGCAGGGCGTCCGGCGACCGCGGTGGTGGCCGCCACGAACGGGTGCTCCGGCCACAACCCCTCGAGCCAGGTCGGTCCGGCCTCGGCGATGTACAGCGCAAGCGTGACCGCCGCGTAGAGCGCTATGGCGGCGAAGCCGACCATCGCCGACAGCCGTGAGCGTCCACGTTGGCTGACGGCGCCGAGCGCGGCGAGGCCCCCGATGACGAACACGAGCGCCGCGTTCGGATACATCGGCGGCAACGTCGGGTAGAGCTGCACCGCCCATCGCCAGCGGGCGACGTACCCGACGAGCACGAGGCCGCCGATGGCGAGCGAGAGCACGGCGGCGACCTTCGACGCGAGCACGAGGCGGACCGAGATGCCGACCACGTGCCGGGGACGGTCGAGGTCGCCCGGCAGCCCGGGCGTCGGAACGACTGGACGGCCCGAGCGGGAGTGGGAGGTCGGGCTCATCGAGGAGGGTGCGCGATGGCGAGCGCGCCAGCGAGTGCGACCGTAGCGCAGGTGAGCGCGCGCAGCGCGTGCTCGAGTGGGGCGAGCACCGTCGCCCGATCGAGCACCGTCGTCGATCCGTCGCGGTGCACGACCCTGCCGTCGAGCCCGCTCGTCTTGCGACGGAGCAGGCGGGCCGGCGTGGAGAGCTGGCGTTGAGCGCGCGAAAGGAAGAAGGCGAACGCCGCCGCCACCACGGCCGCCGGCGTGAGGCGCTCGTGCTGCGCGTAGTAGCCGGTGAGCACCGGGAAAGCACCCCAGCTGAGGGCGAAGATGCCGTCGGTGTGCAACCGGCCATCGACCAGCTCGAGGTTGTAGCCGACGGCGAGCACGAC
>JAYUAM010000226.1:0-5159 GCA_043741295.1 Acidimicrobiia bacterium | reverse complement strand
GGGGCGGGGCCACGAGCGCGTCGTCAGGCGACGCGGCGAGCGGCGGCGCGACCAGCGACTTCAAGCTCATCCAGTTCTTCAAGTCCGGCGCCTACGCCGGCGGTGTGCCCCAGCGGCTGCCGTTCGGTCTCGGCGACAAGGGCGGCGTCCTGCAGAGCGGCGGCCCGAGCATCGTCACGTTCCACGTGCTCGATGCCGACGGCAAGAAGGAGGTCGTACCGCCCGTCACGGTGAACCGCCACAGCCGGGACCTCAGCCGGCCCTACTGGCCGCTCGAAGTGAACCTGCCACCCGGTAGCTACCTTGCCCGCATGGTGTACGGGTCCAAGACGGTCGAACCGGCGGCCTTCGACGTGACCGACCCAGCGAAGGTGACCGTGCTCCACGCCGGCCAGAAGCTGCCCGCGCTCGACACGCCGACGACCGCCAACGGACGGGGCGTCGACCCGATCTGCACCCGCACTCCGCCGTGCCCGCTCCACGAGACCTCGCTCGCCGCCGCCCTCGGCGCCGGCAGGCCGATCGCCTTCCTGGTGGCCACGCCGGCCCACTGCCAGACCGCCATCTGTGGGCCCGTGCTCGACGTCCTGCTCAAGCAGCGCAGCGCCGACATCACGACGATCCACGCCGAGGTCTACACCGACTCCACGCTCAAGACGCCGACCGACGCCGTGCAGAAGACCGGGCTCGACTACGAACCCTGCCTGTTCCTGGCCCGCGCCGACGGCACGATCACCGAGCGGCTCGACGTCATCTTCGACACCGACGACGTCATCAGCGCGCTGGCCCGCCTGCGCAAGACGTGACCGTTCTCGGGCAGAGTTGCGCGCCGAGCTACGTCACCCCGGTGCGGGCGACCGTCAGCTGAAGCTGTTGCCGCAGCCGCAGGTGCGGGTGGCGCTCGGGTTGTTGATCGCGAACCCGGCGCCCTGCAGGCCGTCCTTGTAGTCGAGCGTGGCGCCAGTGAGCAGCTGCGCGCTGGCCTGATCGACGACGACGCGCACCTGGCCGTAGCTCGCCGTCTGGTCGTCGCCGGCGACGTCGGAGTCGAAGAACATCTCGTACGAGAACCCCGAGCAGCCACCGGGCTTCACGGCGACGCGAAGCGCCAGGGCCGGGTCGCCTTCGGACTCGAGCAGCTCGGCCACCTTGACGGCGGCGGTATCGGTGAGGGTGATCATGGTTCGATCCTCCAGTGGTTCGGGACGGGTCGGTCGGAATCGCCCCGGTGGCGACAGGCTATCGGGCCGTGAGGGTCACCTGACAAGGCTTGCGGTGCACGAGCGGGTGGAAGTCGTCCATCGTGGCATCGCCCATCGAGTCCACGAAGCCCTCGATCATGCCCCGGTGGAGCGAGCAGACGAGGTCAGGGTTGGCCTCGGCCAGCTCGCGGAACGGGCAGTGGCTGAAGGCGATGACCGCGGTCTCGCCGTCATCGGTGCCGTCGACCACCGGGTCGAAGCCGAAGGCGTCGAGCTGGTTCACGAGCGCTTCGAGACACGAGGCGGCCTCGTTGTGGGCGGCGGCGTCGAGCACGCCCTGCTCGTGGCCGACCGCGGCGGCGTCGACCCCCGTGGCGCCCGTAGCCGCCGCCAGGCGCACGAGCATGCGGGCGAGCATCGGGAACGTGGGCGGTTCGAGACCGAGCGACGGGGCCCCGGCCACGAGCGAGTAGCGATGTTGCGGGCGCCCGACGCCCGCCGGCGCGCCGACGTGCACGTCGATGAGCCCGACGTCGCGCATGCGCTCCAGATGGGGGCGCACCGTGTTGGCGTGAAGGCCGAGGACCTCGGCGACGTCCGAGGTCGTCAGTGGCCGGGGTGAGCGGGCGAGCTCGAGGTAGATGGCGTAGCGCGTGTTGTCGCCCAGGGTCTTGAGCACGTCGAGCCGCGGATCGCTCGCCGGAAACGTGAGATCGGAAGCGGCCACGGGCGACAATTTACAAGGCAATCGCCGGTAATATGCACGCGTGACTTCCCGGATGCTTCCCAGCGAGGACGAGATCCTCGGCCTGCTACGCGGGGTGATCGACCCCGAGCTCGGCAGCGACATCGTCTCGCTCGGCATGGTGCCGGCCGCCGCCGTGTCGCCCGAGGGCGACGTGCGCATCACCGTGAAGCTCACGATCTCCGGCTGCCCGCTGCGCGCCCAGATCAAGAAGGACGTCGAGACCCGCGTGGGCACCCACCCGGGCGTGCGCTCGGTGAAGATCGAGTGGGGCGAGATGACGAGCGACGAGCGCAGCGACGTCATGCTCAAGGCGCGCTGGGCGGCGCGCGAGAACGCGCCGGACACGCAGATCCCCGCCACCACGCGTGTCATCGCCGTGTCGTCGGGCAAGGGTGGCGTCGGCAAGAGCTCGGTCACGGTCAACCTCGCCGCGGCAATCGCCTCGCGCGGGCTCACCGTCGGTGTGCTCGACGCCGACATCTGGGGCTTCTCGGTGCCGCGCATGCTCGGCATTCCTGACCGGCTCGAAGCGCGCAAGACCGACGACGGCCGCGCCCTCATCCAACCGAACGAGCGCAAGGTCGGCACCGGCCTGCTCAAGGTCGTCTCCACGGGGAACCTCGTGGAAGACGAAGGCACCGCGCTGATGTGGCGCGGCCTCATGCTCACCAAGGCCGTCGAGCAGTTCCTGCGCGACGTCGAGTGGGGGCATCTCGACTACCTGTTCATCGACATGCCGCCGGGCACGGGCGACGTGCAGATGGGCCTCGCCCGCATGCTGCCGCGCACCGACCTGATCATCGTCACCACGCCGGCGTTGGCCGCGCAGAAGGTGGCGAGCCGGGCGGCCGACATGGCGCGGCGCAGCTTCCTGCGCGTCGCCGGCGTGGTCGAGAACATGAGCGCCTTCACTTGCGATCACGGCGAGACCTACGCGCTGTTCGGCACCGGCGGGGGCCAGGCGCTGGCCGACGAGATCGGCGCGCCGCTCCTCGGTCGGGTGCCGCTGGAACCGGCGGTCGCTGCCGGCGGCGACATCGGCGTGCCCGTGGCGCTCGACGGGGTCGGCCCCGCGGCCGACGCGTTCCGCGCCATCGCCGAGCGGATCGTCACTGAGACGGTGCCGCCGGTGAGCATGGCGGGCTGCTCGGCCCGCATGCTCGACGCCGTCGAGCTGGCCCTCGGCCCCAAGCGCTGAGCCCCGGCCAGGTCGGGTCCACCACCTCGTGCGGTGAGGACCAGCGAGCTGGCGCGTGTTACGTCGACCCTGGAGGGACGGCCGGACCGGCCGGCGACGTGCCCGGCAACGTGCCCGACAAGGTGAACGTGAGGGCGAGGAGGAGGGCGGCGTTCCAGCGGATGCAGACGTCGTTCGTGGTCTCCGACGTTGGCTCATCGACGTAGCAGAGCTGGTCCGGCAAGGTGGCGAAACGGGGATCGCCGGGGAACCCCTCGTACGTCTTCGACGCCGGCCCGCCAGCGACCGCCCCGCGAGGCGGTGGTGGAAAGGCGGGGTCGAGCGCATGGCCGAAGTGCCGCGAACGCTGCCGATGGCTGAAGTCCGTGCCGTAGCCGGTGATGAACGACAGCCCGACGGGGTTTCGACCGAGCAGGTAGTCGAGCCCGCTGACGAAGCCCCGTGCGTAGCGCGAAGCGTCGTCGATGAGCGACGCCGTGCCTATGACGACGAGGTTGCTGAGGATCCGGCCGTTCGACCCCCGATCCCAACCACCTTCGGGTCCGTGCGGTTGCCCCCATGCTTGCCGGGCCTGCAGGCCGATGAGACGGTCGGCGGCTCGCACGACCGACTGCCGCACGCGCTCGACGTCAGCGAGATCGGGCGCAGCAAGCGCCAGTTGCACGCGGGCGAACGGCGCGACCGTGTCCCAGTCGAACCCGGCAGGATCGAAGACATCGTCGTGGTGACACGGAGACTCGAGAAGGTCGACTCGGTAGCGTTCGGTTCCCGTGGTGAGGTACAGCTCCGTGGCGGCCCAGTAGCGCTCGTCGTTGACGTCGTCGTCGTCGTAGGGGCCACCACCGTGGGCACCGTGGTCCTGCGGGGCGTAGAGCGCAGGTTCGCGCAACGCCGCGTCGTAGGCGGTGCACGCAACCTCGAGAAGTTGGTCGGCCCGCTGCGGGAAGCAGCGCGCGGCGTGAGCAGCCACCGCGGCGAGGTTGAGGCCTGCGGCGGTGGACGGGCGGTGGAGGACCCGGAGAGCCGGATCGTCCTGCGGCGACAGTGGGAGCGGCGTCCAGTGATCGTCGTGGACCCGGTGGAACGCAAGGCCAGCGTGCTGCTCGCCTGCGGGGACCTGCATGCGCAGCATCCAGTCGACTTCCCACATCGCTTCGTCCAGCAGCGCGTCGGCGTGTTCTGTCGGCCCGCCGACGCGGATCACGTGCTCGTAGGCGGCCAGGAGCATCCCGGCCGACAGGCCGCCGCACACGACGTACTTTCCGTGGTCGCCGGCGTCGTACCACCCGCCTGAGACATCCACTTCCCGGTCGAAGCGCCATCCCGGATAGAGCGCGTCGGCCGCGGCACCGCGCCAGCGTGCAACCGCAGTGTCCCCTCGATTCGGCGCGACGCCCAGATGGCCTGCGGGGCGACCGTACGCGGGTGCCCGATCGTCACAGATCGCGATGCCGGAGCGCTGCGGATAGAAAAACCGCAACGCATCGCGTCGGAGGTCGGCGTACAGATCGTCGGCGATCGCGAACGGTCGGCTGAACGCGTCACCGCACCAGACGACGTAAGCAGTGCCAACGCTTTGGTGGTCACTGAAGTCGATCGTGTGCGTCGAGAACACGGCGTCGTCCTGATGACGCGCCGACGTTCCATCGAAGACCGTGGAACCGTCGGCGTCGACGATCCAAAACCTCAGCGGGGCATGGGCCTCCGTGATCAGGGTCGCCTGCTTCGGGCCGTGGGCCAGGTAGCCCAACTGGTTGATCCGCACGCGGGGCCGGGCGAGCGCCTGTTCGAGGAGGTCGGCGGCGGCGCTCACCGCCGTCAGCCGGTCGACGGCCCGGGCGAGGCGACCGGCGCCCGCCCGGTGGCGCGGGCGGCTTCCTCGCGCTTGGAGCGCTCCTCGGCGATCTGCGCTTTCTTCGGGGCGAGCGTGCGGAAGATCACCAGGAAGAGCACCATCGAGCACCCGACGAGCGCGCCCCACTGCACGAGACGGTTGTGGCGATCGGTACCG
>JAYUAM010000225.1:0-2127 GCA_043741295.1 Acidimicrobiia bacterium | reverse complement strand
GTCGCATCCACTGGGCGAGCAGCGCCCGCGTCGGGCAACCGGTGGTGCGCGACTTCCTCGAACAACGCCAGACGCTTCGCCTCGTGCTCCTCGAGACGCTCGAATCCTCGATCAGTGAGAACCTCTTCGAGGAGGCGGCCGAGATCGCCGCGAGCCTGGCCATCGACGCCTGGGAGCAGGGTCTCGGCTGCGTGACCCGCACCCGCGACCCCGAAGCGCTCGGCAGCCCGAGTCCGGTCCGCGACCCGAACGACGTGCTCGTGCAGTTCGCCCGCGTGCGGCGCACACCCGAAGCCGAGACCGCGGCGGTGAACGCGGTCCTCACCGGGATCCGTGCCGTCGACCAGGTGTACTGCATCTGCGGGGCCGAGTCGCCGCTGCTGCGTGCCCTGAACAGCACGGCCCGCTACCGGTCCTACCTCCATGCGGTGCATCTTGTCGGCGATCTCCGCCCGGGCCTGCGCGTGGCGGCCAACTCGGTCACGGTCCGCTCGGCCGAGGAGTACGCCGCCCGGTGGCGGGCCGGGAAGGTGAGCTGATGAGCCGAAGGCGCTGGCGGGTCGGGCTCATCGCCGCGGTGGCCTTGCTCGCGGCGTTGGCCTCGGCCGAGGTCCGGCGCATCTTCGAGCAGGCGAACGCGTGGGGGCTCGCCGTCCTCGTCTGTCTCGCCTGCGGCCTCGTCGGCATCGCTCTGCGGACGTCGTTGCTGCGCGTCCGCGCACCGGCCCAGGTCGTCGTTGTCCTTGTCATGTCCGGCCTGGCGGTCAGCTCCGAAGGTGGTCGCGTTCCGGGTGACCTGCTCACCGCTCCGGTGAAAGGGCTGACCGACGTGCTCGGCGCCCGCTGGCCGGTGCCCGTCACCGCCGCGGCGATGGGGTTCGTCGTGCTCGTGTGCGGTGCCGTCGCTGCCGTCTCGGTCGAACTCGCCAACCGGGCGCGTCACCGGGTCCTGCTCATCCTTCCGTCGGCGGCGCTGCTCGGTCTGGTTGCGCTGCTCAGCGCGCCGGCCGGTCCACCCCGTCGCTGGGCGATCGGCGCGTTCGGTCTGCTCTCGGTGTTCGTGCTGTGGGCTGCCCACCAGCTTTCTTTGCTCGCCTCTCGGCCCGCTGTCGGCGTCCCCCGCGTGGCGATGGGTCGGCGCAACGTCGTGCCGGTCGGCGCGGCCACGGTCGCCGCGGTCGGCCTGTTCGCGCTCGGCCTTCCCCTCCTTATCGGGCCCGTGCTGCGGGCGCCGAAGCGGTACGACCCGCGCTCGTCGCAGGTGCTGCGGCCGAACGAGGTCGAGGACATCAGCCCGCTTGCCCGGCTCGACGAGTTCCGCTCGCGCGTGCCGGCCGACACCTTGTTCACCGCCGATGGCGGCGGGTTCGCTCGTTGGCGTCTGGTCGGTCTCACCCGCTACGACGGTGAGGCCTGGATGCCCTCGGCCGACTTCCGACCGACCGGACGCAACTTCGACGCCGTGCAGACCGACTCGGTTCGGGTGAACCTGTCGATCGACGCGCTCCGGGAACGATGGGTGCCGTGGCCGGGCGAGCTCGACGCGGTGTCGGCCAGGGTCGACACCGACGGTGCCTCGGCCGGTGTGCTCCTGTCCGAGCCCACCACGGCGGGCGAGAAGATCGCCCTCAAGGTCCGCCGCCGGCCGCCGGTCGCCGACCCATCCCAACTCGTCGAGGCGCGCGTCACGAAGCGCCCGTCGGCACTGACGAAGGCGGTCGACCTCCCGTCGTCGATGACCGTGCTCGCGCTCGACATCACCCAGGGCGCCACCAGTGCCTACGAGCGGGCGCTGCGCATCGAGAGCTACCTGAAGACGAAGTACCAGCTCGATTCGCAGTCGATCCCGGGTCACACCCTCGCGCTGCTGCAGGTGTTCCTCGACCAGACCCGCCGCGGCCGCGACGAGCAGTTCGTGGCGGCCTTCGGGGTGCTCGCCGCCGCCGTCGGCCTGCCGGTGCGCGTGGTCGTCGGGTTCGACACGCAACCGGACGCCGCCACCGGTGCGGTAACGGTGACGTCGAAGGAGATCGCGGCGTGGCCCGAGGTCGAGTTCGTTGGGCTCGGTTGGATTGCGTTCAACCCGGTTCCCTCGGTCGAGTCGCCGCCCGAAGCGGCCTCCGGGGT
>JAYUAM010000224.1:0-2127 GCA_043741295.1 Acidimicrobiia bacterium | reverse complement strand
CGGTTGAGCACCTGGAGCTGACACCGCCGAGCCTCGACGACGTGTTCGCCGACGCCACCGGCCGTCGACTCGAAGGCGCCGGGGCGGCCGCCACCGGTGGACCTCCGGGTGGCGGACGCCCGGGCGGCCGCGGTCGGGGTCGAGGGCGGGGGCAGGGCGCGCCATGACCGTGGCGACGATCACCCCGGCGGCGCCCGCGCGTGCGACCGATCACGCATCCGTCACTGCCCAGATCGTCGCGCTCAGCCGACGATCGATCATGAACTCGTTCCGCCAGCCGGCGCAGTGGATCCCTGCGTTCGCGTTCCCGTTGTTGTTCTGCGCGGTGAACACTGCGGCGCTCAGCAAGGTGATCCGTAACGTCGGCGTGGGTGGCTACCTCAACTTCGCCCTCGCGACCGTGGTGATCCAGTCGATCCTGTTCGGGGCCTCGAACGCCGGCACCGATCTGGCCAACGACATCCAGGCCGGATTCCTCGACCGTCTGGTTTCGTCGCCCGTCTCGCGGCCGGCGATCATCGTCGGCCGGCTGGCGTCGGCCTTCGTGCTCGGTCTCCTTCAGGGCGCGGTGATCTTCGCTGTGCTCTCGCTGTTCGGTGCCCGCGTCAAGGGCGGCTTCGGCGGCACCGTCGTGCTCATCGTCGCCGCCGGATTGTTCGGGCTCGGCATCGGCGCACTCACCTGTGCCGTGGCCGTGAAGACCGGCTCGGCCGAAGCGGTGCAGGGCATCACACCGATTCTCACCGCACTCATCTTCTTCTCGTCGGCCTACTTCCCGAAGAGCGGGATGTCGGGCTGGTTCAAGGCGATCGTCACCGCCAACCCGATCAACAAGCTCATCGAGGAGCTGCGATCGCTCGTGCTCGTCGGGTTCGATGCCGGCAAGGCCGCCACGGCGCTGGCCATCCCCCTCGCCCTCGCCGTGTTCGGCGTCGCCGTCGCCAGCCGCTCGATGAGCCGCCGGTTCCAGGGCGCCGCGTGACCGCGGTCGTCAGTACTGCGACGACGGCGCGCGAGCGGTCTCGCAACCGGTCGGGCTTCTGGCCGGTGACGAAGGCCATCGCCGTTCGCAACCTCGTGTCGATCACCCGGCTGCCGGCGGCGTTCATCCCGTCGCTCGTGTTCCCGTTCCTGTTCATCGTCGCCCTTGCCGGCGCCTACTCGGGCGTGGTGAAGGCGGCGCCGGGATTTCCGGCCAAGACGATCTTCGCCTGGATCCTGCCCTACACCTGCGTGAACTCGGCGGCCATCGTAGGCATGACGACCGGCATCGGGCTGATCCGCGACATCCAGACCAAGTTCTACGACCGGCTCCTGCTGGCGCCGATCAAGCGGTCGGCTCTCGTGGCCGGGCTCTACCTCGCCGCCATGGCCCGCACGCTCGTGCCGGTGACGCTCGTGACGGTGATCGGCATGGCCGAGGGCGCCCGCTTCAACGGCAGCGGGGCACTCGCTCTCGTCCCGATGGTGCTCGCCGCCGAGGGGGCGGCGATGCTCGGCGCCGGCTGGGGCATCGGCATGGGACTGCGGGCCAAGAGCTTCTCGGCCGTTCCGCTGCTCTTCATGGTCGTGTTCCTGTCGACGTCGATCGCGCCGGTCCAGGTGCCGATCAGCTTCATGTCGGGCTGGCTCAAGGTGGCGGCGCGGTGGAACCCGATGACGCGCATCATCAACATGTCGCGCGTCGGCTGGGTCGGCGACCACATCCGTTGGGGTGATGTCGGACCAGGAGTGATCGTCATCGTGGTCGGGGCGCTGCTTCTCTGCGGCTTTGCCGTGCGCGGCCTGCGCAGGATGTCGCCGTAGTTCTGGCGCCCGCGGGCGGCGGCGTCACGAGACCCTTCCGCGATGGGGCAAGATGGCGGCCGAAGCGACGTCAGGCTGTTCGACCTTGGGGGGAAGATGCAGATCTCGGTGACCGTCAACGGGTTGAAGCACCAGGACGAGGTGGAGCCGCGCACGTTGCTGGTCCACTACGTGCGTGAGGCGTTGGGTCTCACGGGTACCAACATCGGGTGTGACACGAGCTCGTGTGGGGCGTGCACGTTGCATGTCGATGGGGAGAGCGTGAAGAGCTGCACGATGTTGGCGGTGCAGGCTGATGGGTCGTCGATTTTGACGATCGAG
>JAYUAM010000223.1:0-2128 GCA_043741295.1 Acidimicrobiia bacterium | reverse complement strand
AGATCTCGCTGACGTGGGCGCGGCGCCGCAGCGGGGTCAGCGGCACGACGCCGCCCTCGGGCTCGTGCTCGTTCATCGGTGTGCTCACGCCACCGGGGCAGATCACGTTGACGCGGATGCCGTCGGGCGCCAGCTCCAGCGCCGCCGTCTTGGTTAGGGCGACGATGCCGGCCTTGCTCGCGCAGTACGCGGCGTAGCCCTCGGCGCCGACCAGGCCGAAGATCGACGCGACGTTGACGATCGAGCCACCGCCCGTCTCGCGCAGCAACGGAACCGCGGTTCGGATGCCGAGGAACGTACCGGTGAGGTTGACGGTGAGCGTGGCGTTCCAGTCGTCGAGCGTCTCGTCGGCCAGGGCGTTCACGTGGATGATGCCGGCGTTGTTCACGAGCACGTCGAGCCGACCGTACATCTGCCGGGCGACCAGCACGGCCGACGCCCAGTCGTCGGGCGCGGTCACGTCGAGCCGTTGGAAGTGCACGTCGAGCCCGTCGGCGCGACACGCCGCGGCATGGGCCTCCCCCTCATCGACCAGTACGTCGCCGCAGATCACGCTCGCGCCCTCCCCCGCCAACCGACGGGCGTGCGACGCGCCCTGCCCGCGCGCGCCGCCGCTGATGATCGCCACGCGCCCGGCGAGCCTCCCGGCAACAGGCGCCATCGTCGGCATTGGGCGCGAGTCCGGGCCAGTGGTCATCGGGTCGGATCGTCGGCTGCGGCGCCCGTCGGCGTCTGCCAGATCGAGTCGGCTGGTGCGACATCGGCGGGTGTCGCCCGACGGCGCCGACCGAGCCGGTCGACCTCGCGGTTGGCCCGGTCGAGCTGTGCTGTCCAGTACTTGCGCACGATGTCGATGCGGCTGTCGTGCGGCTCGCGGTCGGCAAAGTGGGCGGCCAGGCCGACCGACCGGTCCTGCACGAGACGTACGAACCGGGCCACGAGGCGGGCCTGGTGCGAGTACACCGGAAGCTGCGGCCCTCGGGGCGCCGCGAGCCCGACGAAGTACAGCCGTTCGAGACCGACGGGCACCGTCATCGCCGCCACGCGCAACGGCACGCCGTCACGCCACTGGAGGAGCGAATGATCGAGGAAGGGGAACGTGGCGTTGAACCCGGTGGCGAGCAGCACGGTGTCGAACTCGCCGCTCTTGCCGTCGACGAAGTGCACCGTCGCGCCATCGAACCGGGCGATGGCCGGCACGACCCGGATGCGCCCGTGCTGGATCCAGTACGGCAGCAGCGTGTTGACCACGGGCGGCTGATCGTTGAGGTTGCGCGTCTCGGGATCGGGCAGACCGCGATAGCGCGACGGCCGGCCGATGACCACGTCGACCAGTAGGCGCGACACGAGCTCCTGGATCGGCAGGGGCAGCTTGGCGAGCCAGCGCAGCTCGGCCCGCGGCCGCCCGAAGACCGCCTTCGGCTGGAACGTGTGGCCACGGCGCACGCAGATCGTCGTGTCCAGGCGGGCCATCGCGGCGTCGACGGCGAGGTCGCATCCCGAGTTGCCCGACCCCACCACGAGCACACGCCGACCGTCGATGTCGCTCACGTCGTGGTAGTCCACCGAGTGGAGCACCTTCCCGGTGAAAGTGCCGGGGAACGTCGGGAGCCGGGCGTCCCACAGATGTCCGTTCGCCACCACAACTCCGTCGTACGTGCGCTCGACGCCGCCGGAGGTGCGCACGCGCCAGCCACCCGAGCCGGGAGGCTCGACCTCGCTGTTGCCGTCACCGACGTCGACCGGGGTCAGCGACTCGACCGCCGTTGCGAACCGGATGTGTTCGATGAGGCCCCGCTCGACGGCGAACCCTTCGAGGTACGCACGCATCTCGTCGCGGCTCGGGTAGACCGGGTACTCCGCCGGCATCGGGTGACCGACGAAGCCCGAGAGATCGCGCGAGGTAATGAGGTGCAGCGACTGGTAGTCGGTGTGCCAGTGCCCGCCGACCCGATCGGTCGCCTCGAAGCACTCGACCTCCTGCCCGTCGTCGAGCAGCGCGTCGAGCGCCGCAAGCCCGGCGGCGCCGGCCCCGATCACGCAGTAGCGACCGGCGCCGCGCCCACCACCGGCGCGGGGTCGCTCAGGCTCGCTCATCACCGTCCACCGTATTCGGCGACCGGACCCA
>JAYUAM010000222.1:0-2128 GCA_043741295.1 Acidimicrobiia bacterium | reverse complement strand
CCACGCCGCCGACCGCGCCCCCCAACAGCGTGAGCATCCCGAGTCGCAGCGACTCGGCGTCGTTGTCGGCCTGGAAGTGGCGACGCCGAAGCACGAGGTAGCCGGCGAGGACGATGCCGACGATCGACTCGTCGAGATCGACGCCCTTGGCGAGGTGGCCGACGAGGGCGACGAGCAGCGTGACGAGCGCGGCCAGCCACGACAGCCGTTGACCGCGACGCACGCCGCGGCCGAGCTGCAGCAGCGTGAGTCCGGCGATGACGGTGAGCACGTGTCCGGTCTGCGTCAGCGCGAGCGGTACCCCGTCCTGCACGAGGCGCATCCGGTGGCCGACGCGCGGCATCAGCCCGGAGACGAGGTTGACGAGGCCGGCGAGGACGATGCCCGCCGCCGCCGTCCTGCGGGCGCGTCGCGCCTGGCGGGCCTCGTTCATCGGACCCGCCGGAAGCGACCGGCATGGTCGAGCACGAGACCGTCCTCGTCGACCTCGACTTCGACCTCGACTTCGACCTCGGCCTCGGTGTCGATTCCAACTTCGTCACTGGGGCCGTGGCCAGCATCGGCGAAGCGCCAGGTGCGGTCGACGACGCGCGTCGTGCGACGGCGCGCGGCGCGCACCAGCAGCGTCTCGGCGTCGACGACGGCCACGAGCGAGTCGTTGCTCGCGCCGACGCCGATCTCCCGGGCGCGCACCGCCAGCGTGTGGCCGATCGTCGTGTCGTCGAGATGGATGGTGGTGCAGCCGGCCAGGTCGTCTCGGGCCGCGCCGTTGACCTCGCCCCACCGGCCGTCGCCGGCCGTCGCCAACCACAGGTCCGGGTCCTCGGCGTCGCGGAACAGCAGGAACTGGCGTACCTGCCACGCCGCATCGGTGCGCACGACGTAGTGCAGGTCCCGGTGGGCGTCCGCCCCTCCAGTCAGTGGCGCAACGAGGGCGGCGACGGCGGTAATCCGGCCGTCCAGCGTCCATCCGCCGTTCTCCCAACGAACGGTGAGCTGCTCGACCCGGGCGCCGTCCCAGGTCGTCCAGCTCGCAAGGATCTCGCGTTCGCCCATCGGCTCCATCGTCGCGTAGTCGGGGCTTGCCGGTACGGTCACGGGCGTGATCGAGCTCGACGATGCCCGTGCGCGGGTGCTTGCATCCTGTGACCCGCTGGTCCCAGTGCCGCTCCCGTTGGCCGAGGCCGCCTGGTGCGTGCTGGCCGAGGCCGTCGATGCGCCCGAGGCCGTTCCGCCGTTCGACAACACCGCGGTCGATGGCTTCGCCGTTCGGGCAGCCGACACGGTGACGACCGGCGGGTCCGCCGAGTTGCGCGTAGTGGCGACCGTGGCCGCCGGAGCGACGTTCGACGGCGTGCTCGGCGTGGGCCAGGCGGTGCGCATCATGACCGGCGCGCCGATGCCCGCCGGTGCGGACGCCGTGGTGATGGTGGAGGACACGGCGATCGTGCCGGGTGGCGGGTCGAACGGCGTCGGGCAGCACGAGCACGAGCACGAGCACGAGCACGAGCCCGAGCACGAGCCCGCGCACGAGCGGGTGCGCCTCGCCGTCGTCGTCGAGCCGGGTTCGTCCGTGCGCCGGGCCGGCAGCGATCTGGTCGCCGGCGCACGCGTGCTCGACCCGGGTGTCGTGCTCACGCCGGCGCACGTCGGCGTGCTCGCGTCGGTCGGTCGAGTCGAGGTCGTCGTGCACCGCCGGCCGCGCGTCGGCGTGCTCTCCACCGGCGACGAACTTGTCGAGGACGGGGCCCCGTTGCGCCCCGGCCAGATCCGCGAGTCGAACCGCACGATGCTCAAGCCGATGCTCGTCGACGCCGGGTGCGAGGTGATCGACCTCGGGCTCGTGCGCGACGACGAGGCCGCGCTCGAACAGGTGCTACTCCACGGCGCGGCCCGCTGCGACGCGCTGGTGACGAGCGGCGGTGTGTCGATGGGTGATTTCGACGTCGTGAAGGCCGTGCTCTCGCGCATCGCCGAGATGCAGTGGATGCAGGTGGCGATCAAGCCGGCCAAGCCCTTCGCCTTCGGGCTGTTGCGGGCGCCCGACGGCCGGCCGGTGCCCGTGTTCGGTCTGCCCGGCAACCCGGTGAGCTCGATGGTGAGCTTCGAGCTGCTCGCCCGCCCCGCG
>JAYUAM010000221.1:0-5166 GCA_043741295.1 Acidimicrobiia bacterium | reverse complement strand
CGTTGCTCACGGCGACCCGTCGGGCGGGTAGCGCCCACCGTGCGGCCGGTCGGCGGCGTAGGCCCGAACGGTGTAACGGATCTGGCGGTCGCTCGCCTCTTGGCGGTCGAGGGTGAAGCCGGGTTCGACAGTGGGCCGGTTGACGATCAGGTCGAGGGCCGTGGTCTGGCGACCGTGGCTCGGGTCGTAGGCGGTGACCTTCACGTAGTGGTCGGGGTACGCCGCCCGGCAGTGCTCGACCTCGATGAAGACCGTCGACGCGTCGGCCGCGTCGAACATCGGCAGGTCCCACATCTCCCAGTAGCTGTTGCGCGGGTGCGGGTCGTCGGTGTACTCGACCGACAGCGCCCAGTGGTGGTCGAGGGCGTAACGGATCTGGGCGGTGATCTCGTCGTCGGTGAAGTCGGGCAGGAACGAGAACGTCCCCTGGGTGACACGCATCGGTGGTGCTCCTTCCGCGCTGGTCAATTGCTCGACGTGGCAAGGACGTCGGGGGTATCGGTCGACTCGTAGTTGAAGGACACGTCGCCCCACGTGTCGAGCGCCACCTGCAACGGGGCGCACCGGCGGGCGAGGTCTCGCAGGATGCGATCGCCGTCGTTGATCACGTCGCAGCCCTCGTTGCGCGCCTTGATCATCCCTTCGACGGCGACGCGGTTGGCTTCGGCACCCGCCGCGATGCCCGACGGGTGGCCGATCGTGCCGCCGCCGAACTGCAGGATCACGTCCTCGCCGAGGTGGTGCAGCAGCTGGTGCATCTGGCCGGCGTGGATGCCGCCGGAGGCGACCGGCATGACGGCCGGCATCGACGCCCAGTCCTGGTCGAAGTAGATGCCGTGCGCCGGGTTGATCGGGATCCGGTCGAGGCGCAGCGTGTCGTAGTAGCCGCGGATCATCGACGGGTCACCTTCGAGCTTGCCGACGACGGTGCCGGCGTGGATGTGATCGACGCCGAGCAGCCGGCACCACTTCGAGATCACCCGGAAGCTCACGCCGTGCGTCTTCTGCCGCGTGTAGGTGCCGTGGCCAGCGCGGTGGAGGTGGAGGAGCACACCGTTTCGGCGCGCCCACTTCGACATCGACGTCATCGCCGTGTAGCCGACCACGAGGTCGATCATGATCACGATGCTGCCGATCGACTTGGCGAACTCGGCCCGCTCGTACATGTCCTCCATCGATCCGGCCGTCACGTTCATGTAGTGGCCCTTGATCTCGCCACTCTGCTCCACCGCCCGGTTCACGCCTTCGATCGAGTACAGGAACCGGTCGCGCCAACGCATGAACGGCTGGCTGTTGATGTTCTCGTCGTCCTTCGTGAAGTCGAGCCCACCCCGCAGCGCCTCGTACACGATGCGGCCGTAGTTCTTGGCCGACAACCCGAGCTTCGGCTTCGTCGTCGCGCCGAGCAGCGGGCGGCCGAACTTGTTCAGGTACTCGCGCTCCATCACGATGCCGTGCGGCGGGCCGGGGAACGTCTTCACGTAGTGCGTGGGGATGCGCATGTCCTCGAGCCGTAGTGCCTTGAGCGCCTTGAACCCGAACACGTTGCCGATGATCGACGCCGTGAGGTTGGCGATCGAGCCCTCCTCGAAGAGGTCGAGGTTGTAGGCGATCAGTGCGATGTACTGGTTGTCGACGCCGGGCACCGGGTCGACCCGGTAGCACTTCGCCTGGTAGCGCTCGTAGTTCGTGAGCCGGTCGGTCCACACCACGGTCCACGTCGCCGTCGACGACTCGCCGGCCACCGCCGCGCCCGCCTCCTCCGGCGAGACGCCGGGCTGGGGCGTCACCCTGAACGCGCACAGGATGTCGCTGTCGCTCGGCACGTAGTCGGGCGCCCAGTAGCCCATCTGGGCGTAGGGGATCACCCCGGCACCCCAGCGCCGATCGGCCGCCTGCGCCTGCTCCTCGTGCCTGCCGTTGCCGTCCATGGGCGCCCCTGCGGTCGTCTCGTAGTGGTAGATCTGGGTCGATCGTCGTCCACAACCGTTAACCTGTCGACGCGAACAATGCCGACGACTCTTAAGTGATTGGTGAACGATGACCCCGAACCAGCTGCGGACGTTCGCCGAGATCGCCGCCACCCGATCGGTCCGTCAGGCCGCCGAGCGGCTGTTCGTCAGCCCTCCCGCCGTGTCGGCCGCCCTCGCCTCGCTGCAGCACGAGCTCGGCGTGGCGCTCGTGCAGCGCGAAGGACGCGGCCTCGCCCTCACGCCGGCGGGCGATGTCCTCGCCGGCTACGCCCGCCGGATCCTCGGCCTGCTCGACGAGGCCGCCGCCGCCGTCACCGGTGAGGCCGATCCGGCGCGCGGCCGCGTGCGGCTGGCCGGCGTGACGACCGCCGGCGAGCACGTGCTCCCCCGCTTCCTCGCCACGTTCCGGGCCCGCTACCCGCAGGCCGAGATCTCCCTGGAGGTCGGCAACCGGGCGCGCGTGTGGGCCCTGCTCGACGACCACGAGGTCGACCTCGCCATCGGCGGCCGGCCGCCGACAGCTGGCCGCTTCGCCACACTGGCGACACGACCGAACCCGATCGTCGTCGTCGCCGGCCGGAGCGGTCATCGCCCGCGCCGTCGCCGTGCCATCCACGCAACCCCGGCGACACCGGTGGCGGCGGAAACGCTCGGGCGCAGCGTCTGGCTGCTGCGCGAGCAGGGATCGGGAACCCGCACGACGGCCCTCGAGTTGTTCGACGAGCTCGGCATTCAACCGGCCACGCTGACACTCGGGTCGAACGGCGCGATCCGCGAGTCGGTCCAGGTCGGACTTGGCGTCACGCTCATCTCGCTCGACGCCGTGGCGCGCGAGCTGGACAACGGCGATCTCGACGAGTTGGTGCTCCCCGGAGGCCGGCGCGATCGCGCGTGGCACGTCGTCGGACGACGCGACGAGGCGCTGCCGCCCACCGCCCGGCTCTTCCTCGATCACCTCACCGCCGCCGGCAACGAGACGCCCGACAGGTTCAGCCCGGTGGCGTCGCCCGGTGCCGGCGGTTGAGCTGACGGCGCAGCTACTGAAGCACGACGAGCGCCACCGTCGCCGTCGATCCGGCGTCGAGCCCCTCGGCGCGGCGGACGGCCTTCTTCACCGGCAGGACGTACGTGGCTCGCTTCGAGTCGGGGAACAACGAGGTCGACCACGTGCTCGAACCGATCGTCACCTCGACGCGTATCGACCCAAAGCCACCGGCCGTCGCACCGAACCGCTCCTCGATGTCGTCGGCCTCGGCCTCCGGCAGGCTGACGAAGTGCCAGGCCGCACCGGCGTCGTGCTCCCACACCTCGGCCGTGAACGTGAACCGCGCCGGTGTCGCCATCGACGGCACGCTACCGAGCCGGGGCTGCGGCCGTAGTCGGGCGTGCCCAATCGAACATGGGTTGTCGAGCCAGGGCGGTCTCGGCGACGCTGCGGTGCACGACTCGACGATGCTGCGCCCACAGGCGCCGGCCCACCGACGCGGGCGTCGGCGACGGTTCCAAGGGACGATCAACTGACCGTCCGTACGGCCAGCCGCCAGGTAGGGTCACCCCGGGTGGCAGGATCGAGCGCCGTCGCGCCGTCGCGCCGTCGCGCCGTCGCGGCGACCAGCGGTGATCGGGAAGACCGGCATCGGCTGCTCGCTGACCCGTCGTCGTTGCCGAGTTTTGCGGTGAGTGGCAGGCCACAAGGTCACGATGTGCGCGAACGGCGCCGTCGTGTCTACGCGCCGCGTTGGACTTTGCGGCTGCCGGTACGGACCCGACCGCCGGGCCGTTCGCACGTATCGTGCTCGTACCCCGAGTACGCCCCGCCTAGCGGGCGTACGATCGTGGTGTGGCCACTGCAACTCCTGCTTCGACACCGAATCCCGATGCGACGAAGTTCACCTTGGACACCAAGCTGAAGGCGATGTTCAACGCAACCGACGCAGAGCAGGGCATGGCCATCCCGTTTGCCGCCGCCGTGTTTGCTACCGGTGGCGTGGCATCGGTGTTCGGTGTCAACGACTTCGTCACCATCACCCGACAGCCGGGAGCCGACTGGGAGCCCATCATCGCTGCGGTGCATGCGGCCGCCGAGGCGCATCTGTGACGGGGCCGACCGTTGCACCCAATGTCGCCCAGTACTCGGGTTCCTACGGCCAGCCGCAAGGTCCAACCGCGGCGCGTAGACCACAACGGTGCCATTCGAGCGCAGCGTGACGTTCTGGCGTACCGCTCACCGCCAACCGGCACCGACGAGGGCGCCAGCGAGCAGCCGATGCCGGCTTCCCGATCGGCCCGGTTTCCCGCAACCACTGATGGCGCGAGAGCAGTCGATCCTGCCACCGGGCGCGGGCCTACCTTGCGGCTGGCCGTAGGAACCCGAGCCCTGGGCGTTCTACCGACGTCACCAACACCACTCGAGCACGGGGTTCAGGTGGATGCTCACTGGACGATCCCCTTCGTCACCTGCAGGAAGAGCGATTCGAGCGTGCAATGCTCCTCGACGAACTCGACGACGGCGAGCCCCTCGTCGCCGAGCAGCCGACGCAGCAGCGCCTGCTGCTCGGCGTCGTCGGCCACCTGATGATGCTGCACCTCGCCGTCGGCGAGCCGCACGCGGATCGAACGCCCGCCCTGCAGCTGGCGCAGGATCGTGCCCACGGCCCTTCCGCACAGCGCGCAGTCTCACACAGCGACCGGTCGCCGGCACATCACCCTGTTCGACGCACGGGCGGGCCCGTTGGTTCCCCAGATCATCGTGTTCGACAGTAGGGACGAGGGCGATCGGGAACCATGGGGGATCGCCCTGATTCGACCCTCGGTAACCCCCTGACGATAAGAACGACGCCCGGCCGCGGATTTGCCTGGCACGCTGTCCGGCGATGCCCCGCCAGTCGTTCGACGCCGCTTACTACCGCCGCTTCTACCGCGACCGTCCGGTGCACGACCGCCGCCGCATCGGGCACCTCGCGCAGGGCGTGCTCGGCTTCGCCGGGTGGTGGGGCGTGCCCGTGCGCTCGGTGCTCGACATCGGGGCGGGCCCGGGCCTGTGGCGCGACTGGTTCGCGAAGAACCGGCCCGGTGTGCGCTACCGATCGACCGACGTGAGCGCCTACGCCTGCGAGCGCTACCACCACGAGCTGCTCGACATCGCTACGTGGACACCCGACCGCCAGTACGACCTCGTCGTCTGCCAGGGCGT
>JAYUAM010000220.1:0-2129 GCA_043741295.1 Acidimicrobiia bacterium | reverse complement strand
CGGGGCGGCGTCGAGGCGTACCTCGCAACCGGCGCGCAGCTGCTCGCGCCGGACGGCTGGCTCGTGGTCTGCGGCGACGCCGACGCCGAGGGCCGCGTAAAGCGCGCCGCTGACGAGCTGAGCCTGACGATCCACCGTCACGACGTGGTCGTGCCCCGGGCGGGGCGGGCCCCGCTCTTCGCGGTGTGGGCGCTGCGCCACACTGGCCCGAACGCGCCCACCGTCGTGAGCATCGAACGCACGGTGACGCTGCGCGACGCCGCTGGCGCCCGCACCGCCGACGCTCGCGCGCTGCGTGCGTTCTCCGGCTTCCCGGAGCGGCTCGCGCCGTAAGTCCCGCCGATGGCCGGGCGTGGCGGCGGCACGACGACCGGCAGGGTTTACCGGGATTTCACCGTCCGTACCCGCCCGCTGTCCGGATCGCGGGGGCCGCACACCTATGCTCCGGCACAGGGCAGCAGCGCGCGCACTCGACGACGAGGTCGGCGGCCGCCCCCGAGGGGAAACGAGAGGGAGAGAATGTCGAGATCAAGGAACCGAACCGTCGTCGCGCTCGTCGCCGTCGCCGCCGTGGGCATCAGCGCCTGCGGTAGCTCGGCCAAGAGCGGCGCCGGCGCCACGACCGCAGCGAGCAAGGCACCGGCCGCCACCACCGCCGCCGCGAAGCCCGCGACCACCGCCGCGGCGCCGGCGGCGACCACCGCCGCCGCGAAGCCCGCCACGACCGCCGCCCCGGCGCCGGCCGGCGGCGTGCCCGCCGCGCTGATCGACGCCTGCAAGAAGGAGGGCCAGGTCAACCTCATCGCTCTGCCGGACGGCTGGGCGAACTACAAGGGCATCCTGCAGAGCTTCCGCGACAAGTACCCGGGCGTGAAGAACCCGGTGGCCACCCCGGACATCTCGTCGCAGGAAGAGCTCGACGCGATCAAGAACCTCGCCGGCCAGGCGACGATGCCCGACAACATCGACGTCAGCCCGGCCAAGGCCGCGGCCGCCGCCGATGCCGGCTACTGGGAGCCGTTCACGCCCAGTTCGGCGGGCGATGTCCCGGCCGACCTGAAGGACCCGAAGGGGAACTGGGTCGCCGCCTACTACGGCGTGATGTCGATCTTCACCAACACCAAGATCGTCCCGAACGCACCGAAGACGTTCGCCGACCTCAAGAAGCCGGAGTACAAGGGCAAGGTTTCGCTCAACGACGATCCGCGCAAGGCCGGTTCGGCCTTCGCCGGCGTGGTCGCTGCAGCACTCGCCAACGGCGGCAGCCTCGACGACATCATGCCCGGCATCAAGTACTTCTCTGAGCTGAAGAAGTCGGGCAACTTCGTGCCGAACAACGTCACGAAGGCGACGATCCTGTCGGGTGACACGCCCATCGCCATCGACTGGACCTACAACCTGCCCGGCATCGCCGACGAGCTGACCAAGAACGGGATCACGTTCTCCCAGACCGTGCCGAGCGACGGCGTCTACGGCGGCTACTACGCCCAGGGCGTCGTGAAGGGCAGCCCGCACCAGAACTGCTCCAAGCTCTGGGTCGAGCACATCCTGTCGGACGAAGGTGCCCTCGGCTACCTGCAGGGCGGCGCGATGCCCGCCCGGTTCGCGGCACTCGAGAAGGCCGGCAAGATCACGGCCGACCTGAAGAAGAACCTGCCGACCGCCGATGTACTGGCGAAGGTGAAGTTCATGACCGCCGACCAGACGAAGAAGGCCAACGACCTCCTCACCGCCAACTGGGGACCGATGGTCGCGGACGCCTGATCGCGATCCCTGGCATCTGGAGATCTCGGGCATGTGGTGAGCGCGGTCACTGACCATCACCTCGAAACGACGGGGGGTCGCACCAGCGGTGCGGCCCCCCGTCGCGCCCGCCGTCCGGCCCGGAGCTGGCTGCGCTGGCTCGGCCTGTTGCCGTTCGTGGCGTTCCTCCTGATCTTTCTGCTGCTACCGGCGTTCGGCGTGATCCGCAAGGCCTTCGTCGACACCAACGGCGGGTTCTCGACGGCGGCGATGCGGTTGGCGATCACCACGGAGCGCAAGGCGTTTCGCCAGTCGATCATGCTGTCGTTGCTGTCTGCACTGCTCGGCGTGGTCATCGGCACGCCGCTCGCCTACGTCGCCGCCAC
>JAYUAM010000219.1:0-5177 GCA_043741295.1 Acidimicrobiia bacterium | reverse complement strand
GGCAGCGCGCCGCGTCACCCGCGCGGCGAACGGGGGCGACCACCCCGAAGGTGCGGGCAAGCCCGACAAGCGGGCGATGGAACGGGCGGCCCGCGTCGCCGCCGGTCTGGCCGAGCTCGACAGATGGGTCGCCGACCGGGTCCGCGGCGGGCTCACCGATCCGGCGCTCGCCAGCTATGCGACGTGGGATCAGGTGGCCGCCCGACTGGTCGACGCCCAGGCGCCCGCGCTCGCCAACCGGGTGCGCCGGCTCGCCGGCGCGGTCGGCACCCGTCCGGGCTGGCACGAGCACGTGCTCGCGGAGTTCGGTGTGCTCCACGTGCTGGCGGTCGCCGGGCGTCGCGTCGCCGACCTGGCCGCCGCCGACACCGACGAAGATCACGACGATAATCACGGCGGGTGGCCCGCCCCCGGTGCACGTGGTGTGGGAGGCGATGGCCTCGACGGCTCGGGCGCGGCGTTGGCCGACAGCGTGCGTACGGCGGTCGGTTGGCAGCTCCGCCAGGCCGACGTGCTCGATCGGCCGCCGGTCACCGACACGTGGCACGTGTGCGGACGGAGCGATGTACTCGAGGACCGCATCGTGGTGCGACGTACGTGGCTGCGGGGCGTGACCACGCGTCGGTGGGCGCTGCTCCTCTCGTTCGCCGCGTACGGCCAGTCGCTCGGCGGCGAGCCGGTGCCCGGCACGCTGCTGCGGGCCGACCTCCATTCCTATCCCGGCGCGGTGCCGCTTCGTGCGCTCATCGGGGTGGTGCACGAATCGGGCGCGCTCGACGAGAGCGGGCCGCCGGTGTCCACGGTTGTCGAGGCGTGCGCCGGTGTCGGTGCGGCGCTCGCTGCTGAGCTATGGCTCGAACGCCATCCGTTCACCGTGCGCGCCGCGCCCACGGTCGCCGGGCAAGGGTGGGCGCTCACCGACGCCGGTGGCTCGTTGCCCATTGCCGGCACGCCCGACGGTCTCGCCGTTCTCGTGGCGTGCACCGGTGGCCGACCGGCGTCGATCACCGCCGAGTGGACGCCCGAAGGCGTCGTGCCGCTCACGGTTCATCTGCCGTCCGGCGCCGTCGACATCGGGCCGCGCGGCGGTTGGCGATGAGCGCCGCCCCGCTAGTCGAGGGCGATGCCGCGCCGGGTTCGCTGGCCGCGCACTGGACCGAACTGGCGACGGTCGCACTGCTCGGCACCGACCGCCGGACCGTGCCCGCCGCGCCGGCCGGGCCGGTGGCCGATCTCGTCGCCGCGCTCCAGCCGGGCGACGACGCCGAGCGGGTGCTTGTGCAGGTGGCTGCTCTCGCTGCGGCGCGCAGGGGCGGCGTGCGCCCGGCGCCCGCGTTGCCGGCGCTCGAACCATGCGCGCCCGACGACCGGCCCGAGTGCCCGCCCGCCGCCGCTCGGCGGCTCGACGAGCTGCTCGAGGTGTGGCCCGAGCTGGTCGACGAATGGCTCGAACGCGTGCTCGCCGGCGGGTACCGCCTGTCGCCGGTCACCGCCGTCGCCCTGCTCACGAAGTACCGGACCGACGCCGCCCGCCGGCCGCGCATCGACGCGGCCGCCGGCCCGCTGGTCGGGTGGCTTGCCTCGCTGTTCCCCGCCCAGTTCGCGGCGTCGCGCCGACCCGCTGCGTCGGTGAACCCGCCAATCACAACAGAGGACGCGTTCCCGTTGCCGCCCGACCTCGCCCCGCTCGTCACGGCGCCGGCCGCCACCGTCGTCGCGGTGCTCGCCGATGGGCTCACGGCCGGCCGGTTGGTGAACCGACACCGCCCGGTGCTCGTGCACCTCATCCGGCGGCTCCCGGTCGAGGTGCTCGCACCGCTGGCCGATGGTCTGTCCCGGGCGGCGAGCAATCCGAGCACGCTCGGACTCGCCATGTCGATGGCCGACCTCGCCCGCACCCGTGCCGCGCTCATCGTCGAGCTGCCGGTCGTCGGCCCGCCAGCGCCGATCGGCCTCACCTCGAACACGATCGGGAGCACCACCGCGTGACCGACCATCCCGCCCACGTCGCGCCCGACGACCTTGTCGTGCTGCGGCCGCACGCCGAGCAGGCTTACGCCGACGAACTCGCCGCGCTCGCCGCGCTCGACGATCGCCCCCGCCCGCCCCGGTGGCGGCGCTCGCCGTGGGCCGTGGTCACCTACCTGATGGGTGGCACGTTGTCGGACGGCACGGTGATCTCGCCGAAGTACCTCGGCAACCAGCGTCTGATCGAAGTGGCGGTCGCCACGCTCGTCACCGATCGCGCCCTGCTCCTGCTCGGCGTGCCGGGCACGGCCAAGACGTGGGTGAGCGAGCATCTCGCCGCGGCGATCTCCGGCGATTCGACCCTGCTCGTGCAGGGCACGGCCGGCACGGGTGAGGACGCGCTCCGATACGGGTGGAACTATGCCCGCCTGCTCGCCGACGGGCCCAGCCGTGCCGCGCTGGTGGAGAGCCCGGTCATGCGGGCGATGCAGACGGGTTCGATAGCGCGGGTGGAGGAGCTCACGCGCCTGCCGTCCGACGTGCAGGACGCGCTCGTCACCGTGCTGTCCGAGAAGACCCTGCCGATACCGGAGCTGAACAGCGAGGTGCAGGCGGTCAAGGGCTTCAACGTCATCGCCACGGCCAACGACCGTGACCGTGGCGTGAACGATCTCAGCGCCGCGCTCCGTCGGCGCTTCAACACCGTCGTGCTCCCGCTGCCGGCCACGATCGAGGAGGAGATCGAGATCGTCACGCGCCGCGTCGGTGAGCTGGGCGTCGCCCTCGAACTTCCCGCGGTGCCGGCCGGGCACGACGAGATTCGCCGCGTCGTCACCGTGTTCCGCGAGCTGCGCAGCGGGGTGACGGCCGACGGGCGCACCGCGCTGAAGATCCCGAGCGGCACGCTCTCGACGGCGGAGGCGATCTCGGTCGTCACCGGCGGCATCGCCCTCGCCGCCCACTTCGGTGACGGCACGTTGCGCTCACCCGACATCGCCGCCGGCATCGTCGGCGCGGTGGTGAAGGACCCTTCGCACGACCAGGTGGCGTGGCGCGAGTACCTCGAAGTCGTCGCCCGCGACCGCGACGGGTGGGGCGAGTTCTACGATGCCTGCCGCGACGTGAGCGGCTGAACGGTCACGAGCTGCGCCCGTGACCGTCCATCTGCTCGGTATCCGGCACCACGGGCCGGGGTCGGCGCGCACGGTCGTCGCCGCGCTCGATGAGCTGCAGCCCGACGCCGTGCTCGTCGAGCTGCCGGCCGAGGCCGAGCCGCTGCTGGCGATGGCGGCCGACGTCGACCTCGTCCCGCCGGTCGCGCTGCTCGGCTACGTGCCGGAGCGGCCCGAGCGCGCCGCCTTCTACCCGATGGCGAACTTCAGCCCCGAGTGGTGCGCGGTGCGCTGGGCGTTGGCCCACGGTGCCGTGCTACGGGCGATCGACCTGCCCCTCGCCCACTCGATGGCGATGGGCCGCGACGAAGCACGCGACGACCGGGCCGAGGCTCGCCGCCCCATCGACCCCATCGGCCGGCTCGCCCATGCCGCCGGCTACGACGATCCGGAGCGATGGTGGGAGGACGTGGTCGAGCACCGCGGCCGGCCCGAAGGAGCTGCCGTCCCGCCGCTCGACGCCTTCGCCGCGGTGGCCGACGCGATGACGGCCGTGCGCGAGACGATCGCGCCCGAATGGAGCAGCGACGACGGTGGCCCGAGCATCGACGACCGGCGCGAGGCGCACATGCGCCAGATCATGCGCGGCGTGGCGAAGACCGGCACGCCGACCATCGCCGTGGTCTGCGGGGCGTGGCACGTGCCGGCGCTGTCGGGCACGCCCGACCGGCCGCTCCCGACGGCCACGGCCGACGCCGCGCTGCTGCGCGGCCTGGCGAAGGTGAAGGTCGCGATGACGTGGGTGCCGTGGACGCACCGCCGGCTGGTGGCCGCCGCCGGCTACGGCGCCGGCGTGCGCTCGCCCGGGTGGTACGCCCACGTGTTCGAGCATCCCGGCCCCGCCGGTGTGCCCGTGTGGTTCGGGCAGGCAGCGCGCCTGCTGCGTGAGCGCGATGTGATGGTGTCACCCGACCACCTCATCGCCGCCAGCCGTCTGGCCACCGCCGCGGCCGCGCTACGGGGCCGGCCGGCGCCCGGGCTCGAAGAGGTGCTCGACGCCGCCCTCGCCGTGCTCGCTGACGGCCGGCCGGGCCCGCTCGCGCTGATCCACGACGAGCTGGTCGTCGGTGACCGGTTGGGTTCGGTGCCCGACTCGACGCCGATGGTTCCCCTCGCTCGCGATCTGCTCGCCCAGCAGAAGGCTGTCCGCTTGAAGCCCGAGGCGGCCGAACGCACGCTCGAGCTCGACCTGCGCACGAGCCGAGGGCGGGCCCGCTCGCACCTGCTCCACCGGGTGCTCGCCGTCGGGGTGCCGTGGGGCAAACCCGACGACGGTCGCCGCTCGTCGGGCACGTTCCGCGAGACGTGGCGCGTGCGCTGGGACCCCGAGCTCGCCGTGTCGCTCGTCGAGGCGAGCGGCTACGGCACGACGGTGGAGGCGGCGGCCACCGCCCGCCTGCAAGAGCGCGTCGCGGCCGCCGACGTGCTCGCCGATCTCACCGCGCTCGTCGAGGTGGCGCTGCTGGCCGACCTCGCCGATGCCGTCCGCCCGGCGATGGAGCGGCTGGCCGCCCGAGCCGCCAACGATCCCGACGTCGCCCACCTGATGGACGCCCTACCGGCGCTCGTGCGGGCGTTGCGCTACGGCGACGTGCGGGCCACCGACGCCTCGGCCCTGCGTTCGGTGGTCGACGGGCTCGTCGCCCGCGTGGTCGCCGGGGTGGTGCCGGCGTGCGCGTCGCTCGACGACGAGTCGGCGGCCGCCACGGCCGAGCGACTGAGTGCGACGCAGGCGGCGTTGGCGCTCGTCGACCACGAGGCTCGCCGGCGCGGGTGGCCGCGCGTCCTCGCCCTAGTGGCCGACGGGTCGATGACGCACGGGCTCGTCGCGGGGCGGGCGACGCGGTTGCTGCACGACCTCGGCTCGTGGGATGCCGATGCGGTCGGGCGTCGGCTGTCGCGGGCGCTGTCGGTGGGCACCGAGCCGGCAGCGGGCGCGGCGTTCGTCGAAGGGTTCCTGGCGGCGAGCGGCGTCGTGCTCCTGCACGATGGCCAGCTCCTCGGCCTGATCGACGACTGGCTCGCTGCGCTGCGCGA
>JAYUAM010000218.1:0-11993 GCA_043741295.1 Acidimicrobiia bacterium | reverse complement strand
GCCGTCGATGCCGTGGCGCCTCAGTCGGGCGACGTCGATCGACCGAAATGAGTCGTCGACGAGGGCGACGACGGCAAGGCCGCGTGGAGAGGCGATTTCGGCGAGGCGGGTGATCTCGACTTCGCTGTACGGCCCGACCACCAGGTCGACGACGACGAAGCTGAACCGCCGGTCGAGCCCGGCGAACAGGCGGTCCCCGACCGGAAGTCGCACGAGTAGTCCGAGCAACGATTCTCCCGCTCGCAGCCGCCGCTCGAAGGGCACCGCCGGGATCGCGATCACCGGGCGACCATACCGGCCGACAGGTCGATGTCTGCGGCGTGTAGACCTGGCATGTTGAGCATCGAGACGACGGCCTGACCGACCTCGTCCTCTTCGACGAGCCGGCCGAGCAGCGCCCGGGAGACGAACGTGTCGGTCGCCGTTTCGACGGTGACGCCGAGCCGCTCCGCTTCGTGCCGGAAGTTGCGGTCCATCCGTAGTCCGCGCACCGGACCGGGCGACAGGCTATTGACCGTGATGCCGAGCGGGCCGACCTCAGCTGCCAGCGTCGTCGTCAGGCCGATGACCGCCATCTTGGACGCGCAGTACGGCGTCCGTCTGGCCAGCGGCCGCTTGCCGCTCACCGAGGCGAGGTTGATCACGTCGCCGGATCCCCTGGCGATCATCGGCGGCAGGAACGCCCGGCAGATCAGGTACATGCCGCGCACGTTGACCGCGAACACATCGTCCCATTCGTCCGGCTCGATATCGATGAGCGGGGCCACTGGGCCGGCGACGCCGGCGTTGTTGACGAGGATCGAGATCGACTCGTCGGCGAGTTCGTCGCGCAGCGCGTCAACGGAGACGGGGTCGGCGAGATCGACGACGGCGGTGCGCATAATCGATCCGGCAGCTGCCCCGAGCGCTGCGGTCTCGTCGAGGGTTCTCGCAGTCCGGCCGATGATGACGACGCGGACGCCGGCAGCGCTGAGCGCTGACGCGATCGCCCTGCCGAGGCCGTTCCCGCCACCGGAGACGAGCGCCGTTCGCCCCGCCAGGCGGTCTCCCGCCTCAGCCACCTGGCCCGGCCCGGCCGAAGTCGTGATCGCTCCACGGAAGTTCGAACGAGCCATACTTGGCGGCGCGCACATCGCCCGATCGTGCATGCCCCTCGAACAGTTCGACGCGCGACGCCCTGCCGCACAGCTCACCGAGACCGGCGCTCGATGAGGGGTTGGTGACGCTGGTCGTCTCGGCAAGGGTTCTGAAACGACGCTTCGGCGTCGACGCGACGCGTGGTGGGCGGCCGGATCTCGGCATCAACGATCTGGTCGCCGCCAAGAAACGCAAACCCGGCAAAGGCAAAGCCGCCGCGAAGAAGTCAGTGTCGCTCGGGATGCGCTGGCCCGTTGAGCGCACGAACTCGTGGATGTCGAACTTCGGGCAGCTACGCCGTAACACCGACCGCTTCATCCATCACCGACTCGACCAGATCGCTCTCGCCGTCGCGCTCGTGATCACGGTCAAGCTCGTCAAGTGGGCCGACCGATGGAGCCCGGCTACCTGACCTACTGGCGCGCGCTCTTAGCGGGCGCGGCGACGCAGACGCTGCTCGCGTCCGGTCCCCGCGTCCGGCAGGCGGTTCACGAAGGGGCCGATGCGCTCGACGATCTTGTCGGGTGACGGCCTCTCCCCCGGTACGCGCTGGTCGAGCGCGGCGCGCATGGCGGCCACGTGTTCGGGAGCGGTCCCACAACAGCCGCCGACGATGCGGGCGCCGGCGTCGGCCGCCAGCACCGCATACGACGCCATCAGCTCCGGCGTGCCCGTGTACACCGCCTCGGTGCCGACGAAGTGCGGCACGCCGCAGTTTCCTTTGGCGGCCACGGCCATCGCCGGCTCGCGCTCGGTCATCGCCAGTACGGACACGACGAGGTCGGATGCCCCCACCCCACAGTTCGCCCCGAACGCCACCGGCGGTGCCGACAACCGGTCGAACACGTCCCCGAGTGCACCGGGCATCACTCCCATCATCGTGCGCCCGGCCGTGTCGAACGATGCGGTGGCGACGTAGGGCATGCCGGCTTCGATGGCGGCGGTGGCCGCTGCCCGAAGCTCTTCGACCGCCGACATCGTCTCGATCCAGACGACATCCGCCCCCCCGTCACGCAGGCCCGCGATCTGCTCGCGGAACGACGCGACCGCGACCGCGAACGTGAGCGCGCCGAGCGGCTCGAACAGCTCACCCGTCGGCCCCACCGAGCCGGCGACGACCACCGGGCGCTCGACCTCGTCCGCGGCCTGCCGGGCGAGCTCGGCGGCTCGCCGCGCCAGTTCGGGAACACGGGCTTCGAGCCCGTGGAGCTTCAGTCGCTGCCGGTTGCACCCGAAGCTGTTCGTGAGGATCACGTCGGCACCGGCGGCCACGAAGTCACGATGCAACGCCAGAACGCGCGACGGCTGGTCGACGTTCCAGATCTCCGGGGCCATGCCCGCTTCCAGGCCGGCGTCGAAGTAGTTCGTGCCCGTCGCGCCGTCGGCGAGGAGCACGCGGCCGCCACCGAGAAGATCGGCAAGAGAAGTGCGCATGGTGGGTTCCTTCGACTCGTCGAACGGGGGGTTGGGACGAGGCTGCTACTAGCCCCGAGACGCTACCTCGACGATGCACCGGCCTAGCGGGATCACGATGTCGCGTCGGTCACCTACGCCCCGTGGCGAGGCCGTGCCGGACCATCTGCCAGCAACGACATCAGGGCGGCGCCGATCATCCACACGACGAACGCGAGCCAGAAGACGGCATCGAACGAACCGTTGCGGTCGATCAGCCAGCCGCCCAGTTGCGGGCCGATCGCCTGGGCCACGCCGAAGCCGAGCGTCACCGCGGCGAACGCGGGACCGAGCTCGTGGGGCGGCGCGTGGTCGCCGATGTAGGCACCGATGATCGTCACGCTCCCGGCGAACGCGAGCCCGAACACGAACACCGAGATGGCCACCCACGGCTCTCGCCCGATGAGGACACTCGCCGAGGCGAATCCCCCGCCCAGGTAGCCGACGACGAGGACGCGACGCCTGCCCCACAGGTCGCTCGCCCGACCCAGCAGCAGTCCGCCGCCGAGCACCGCGATGCCGACCAACGCGAACGAGGCCGACGCGTGGGCGTGGCCGAAGTGGGCCTGCTGCTCGAGCATCGCCACGACGAAGCTCATCACGAGGATGTAGGCCAACCCATAGGCGACGTAGCCCGAGGCGAGCGCCCACCAGCGCGGCACGTGGCGCAGCGCGGACAGGCGCGGGCGGGAACCGACCGCCATCGGCGCGACGCGCAACCACCGGGCTGCGACAACAAGTGTGGCCACCCCGATCAGACCCTCGATGCGCCACACCGGCCGCCAGGCCGAGTCGTCGCCGCTCGCCCAGCGCACGAGGTTCGTCAGCTGGCTCGTGACGACGATGCCCCCGCCGATGCCGATCGCCGCCAGACCGATCGCCCACCCGCGGCGATCGGGCGGGAACACGCTGGCGAGCACGCCGGGCGACGGAAGGTAGATCGACGCGCCGCCGAGGCCGGTGAGCAGCATTCCAGCGACCAGAACGCCTGGCCCGCGCGCGAACGACAGCACGAGCAGGCCGGCGCTCGACAGGCCGAGCCCGATCGTCATCACCCGCGCCGGCGGGACGCGCACCGAGACCACCGACACCAGCGCGGTTCCCACGAGGTAGGCGCCGACGTTCATCGTCCCGATGAAGCCGGCCAGCCCGAACGAGCCGAGCAGCTCGCGCTTCACGGCGGGAAGCAGCAGGGCGAACGTGAAGCGACCGAACCCTTGCGCCACCGCGCAGGACACGATGACGATGGTGACCACGAGCCATCGCGGCGCTGGTTGGTCCCGGCGAGCCACCCGCGCACCGTACCGCCGAGCCCGGCGTCAGGCCGCTTCGGCCACCACGTGCAGGTGGCGTCTGGCTGGACGAAGCGCCTCATAGCTGACCGCCCGGCGCTCGTTGGCCCGCAGGCGGTGCTCGGCCACAAGCGCGACGGTTACGACCAGAGCGGCGATGGCGAGCACCCACGCGGGTATGCCGAGACCGGTGCTCAACATCCCGAATGCCGCGCTGACCCCCGTGAGCAGAACCTTCACGAGAAATATCCAAGCACATCGACGACAACGTGCGCCTGTCCCGCGGAAACCTTTAGGTCGACGGCGCCGTTGGCCCCGAGCTTGGCGAGCACCATGTTCGGCACGGTCTGGCGGGGCACGAAGTTGAGGTTCGACGCCACGGGCTGGGCCTCGCCGTCGGGCCATACCGTGAGGTAGCCGGGACGCGTCGGGCGGATCACCGTCACGTTGAGCACCACGGCGCTGATACCCGACGTCGGGAGCCCGGCGGTGCCGGCGAGCTGGATCATCGCCGTCGAGCCGCTGGCGAGCGCGGCACCGGCGGTGCGGGTGTCCAGGACACGGGTCGGCGTCGTCGAGATCATCGTCGCCTCACCGCAGCTCGGCGAGAAGAACCCGACGACATCGGCCACCACATGGGTGGCCGCTCCCGCCGCGTGAACGTCGACCGCGCCGTCCGCGCTCACGGCGGAGAGCACCAGGTTCGGGACCGTCTGCCCGGCCGAGAAGCTCACCATCGTAACGTCGGGCTTGACCTCACCCGACGACCACACGCACAGGTCGCCGGTGCCGTCCGGCTCGGTCACGGTCATGTTCAGCAGCACCGCAGCCACGCCGCTCGCCGGCAGACCCGCGACGCCGGCCAGGGGCAGGCGCAGCGCACTGCCGTTGGCCAACGGCCGACGATCGACGCGCGTGTCGAGCACCCGACGCGGCGAGAGCGGCGTGAGGAGCGATCCGCCGCCAGTCGAGAAGAAGCCGACGACATCCATGACGATGTTCGTACGGCCGGCCGAGTTGAACAGCGAGACGCGACCCTTGCCGTTCACCTTCACCACGACGAGGTTGCTGACCGGGCGGCCCGGCTGCACGTTGAGGTTCGACGTCGGTGGCATCGGGTCGCCAGCGGGCCATACCGCGATGAAGCCCTCGGCCGTCGGGCCGAGCGCGGTCACGTTGATGAGCACGGCCGTCACGTCCGGTCCCGGCACGCGGCCCTTGCCTGTGACGCGCACCTCGATCATCTCGCCCTGCTGGAGCTTGCGGCGCCGGCCCTGCGGCATCCCGCGACCCGACCGCGAGTCGAGCATCCTCGTCGGGAACACCGCGGTGAACGCGCCCGGCTGGTCGAACGGGCACACCGCTCCCCCACCGGTCGACGGTGTCGTCGTAGTCGTGGTCGGTTCGGTCGTGGTCGTCGTGGTCGTCGTGCTCGGCGCCGTGGTCGCTGCGGTCGTGGTGGTCGCTGCCGTCGTGGGGGTGGTCGTCGTGGCGGCCGTCGTCGCCACCGTGGTCGTGGCGGCAGTCGTCGGCGTGGTCGTCGTCGCCGCGGTCGTCGGTGTGGTCGTCGTCGCCGCGGTCGTCGGTGTGGTCGTCGTGGCGGCAGTGGTCGGCGTTGTCGTCGTCGCCGCGGTCGTCGGTGTCGTGGTCGTGGCGGCCGTCGTCGCGACAGTGGTCGCAACCGTGGTCGCCACAGTCGTGGGCGCTGCGGTCGTCGCCACCGTTGTCGTCGTGGTCGGGGCCGGCGTCACGACCGTGTTGACGAAGCCGAGATCGGGGAAGCTGGCCCCGAGGAGCGCGGTGGCGTCGCCACCGATCACGTGGTCGATGAGTGTGCGGTAGACGCTGCGGAAGTCGACCGTGAAGTTGAGCATCGAGCCGTCGAGGAGGTTCGTGAGCGACGGCAGCGCGCCGAACAGACCGCCGCGGACCGATCCGCCCAACGCGAGCACGACGTTCGCCGTGCCGTGGTCGGTGCCCGCCGTGTCGTCCTCGTCCAACTGCCGGCCGAACTCGGAGACAACGACAATCGTCACCTTCGCAGCGAGCGCCGGAGTCAGTGCGGCGAAGAACGCCTGCAGCCCGAGATCGAGCTGGTTGTAGTTGTTGTCGTGGGTCCTCAGCTCGTCCGAATGGGTGTCGAAGCCGCCTTCGGCGTCGATGTTCACGACGCGCACGCCGACGTTGGCGTTCAGCAGGCGGGCGACGATCGTCATTCGTCGACCGAACCACGAGGTGGGGAACGAGCCCTCGTATGCAGGAGCCACCTTCTGGCCGGTGTCGACGAGCTGCCGCAGGGTCTGGGCTTCGAGGTCGGCCCACGGGCCGAGGCCCGTCGGCGCACCCGCCATCGCCCGGATCGCCGAGTACAGCCGGAGCTCGCCGGCGCCCACCGCCGTCCCGAAGAACGCCCCGGTATCGCCGAGGGCAACAGCTCGCGTATCGCGACCGAGCATGCTGTACGGGATCGCGTCGGAGATCGTGACCGCAGCGACCGGGCCACCGCTGCCGGCCAACGAGTCGTTCCACCGGCCGAGCCAACCCGACTGCGCCGACGTGGGTCCGGCCCAGCCTTCCTGCCAGATGCGCATCGACTCGAAGTGGCTCCGGTTGTAGTTCGGGTAGCCGACCCCGTTGATCACCGCGAGCTGACCGGCGTCGAAGCGCTGCTTGAGGAACTTGAGGCGAGGGTGGAGTCCGAACCCGCCACCGATGGGAAGCGTCGACGCCGCCGGGATGGCGATCGTCTGTCGCTTGGCGTAGTACACGCTGTTCTCGGTCGGCACGACCATGTTCAGCCCGTCGTTACCCCCGTTGAGGTTGATGACGATGAGCGTGCCGTCAGCGACGACCGGCGCGGCGCCAGCGCGCGTCGAGGACCCGAACGCCGACGCCGCAGCGATGCCGCCACCGGTGGCGACCGCCGCCTGCAGGAAGCGTCGGCGGCTCAGCCCGCCCGGGCTGCGGTCGACGTGGGACAGATTGGCGATCGCATCGTCGAGATCGGGGTCGTCGTAGAACATCGGGGCTCCTGGCGTGGGTGGCCCGAAGGCCGCCGGCGGGTCTGTCGTTTCGTGGTGGTGGATGGCCCGCCCGAGCCGGAGGTTGTGCGTGGCATCGGCCGTAAGGGCGCGACGCGAGAGAGGTACGAGAACGCAAACGTGGTGAACGCGCCCGTCAGTCGAGCTGGAGCTCAGGACTCATGAGCACCAGGAACATGAGGTCGAAGCGCTCGTCGCCGAAGTAGTCGGGGGCTCCCCGTACGCCCGTCAGCCAGGCGCGCACGGAGTCGCGCGTCACGGTGGACACCGGCCGCGAACGGGCGGCCACGAAGGCTCCGTCCACCGCCGAGTCGACCGACAACTTCGTGAAGTCGGGCAGCTTCTTGGCCTGGCTCGCGACATCGAGCACGTGCCACGTGAACGCGGCCCGGGCCGCCGCCGTTGACGTCGAGATCCAATATCCGTTCGGCCGCCAGCCCGACACGTTCGGCGGGTTGAACGGCTCCTGCCCTTCGTTGGCGAGGTGCCACGGAAGATCGAGCGAGGTCGCCTGGAGATTGAGGGCCTTCATCGTCGACACCGCCGCTTCGATCGGCGTGCGCACGAGGTTCTGCTTGGCGGTGACCGAGTAGAACTCGTCGCGAAGCAGCAGTGCCCGCATCAGCGCCTTGATGTCCAGACCGGACGACAGGAAGACCGTCGCCAGCGCGTCCACCACGCCGGCCGGCGGACCGGGATGGGCGAAGAACTCCCACAGCTTCTTGGCCATGTAGCGGGCCATGATGTCCTTCTTCGAGCCCTTGAGGATCTCATCGATCATCATCGGGCCGTCCCAGTTCTTCGTGATGCCGAAGATGGTCTTGTTCGCCTTGTCGTGGGCGTTCGAGCGGAACAGGAACGACTTGCCGTCGTCGCTGAGGTTGTAACCGGTCCACGCCCGGGCGCCTTCGATCACGTCCTGCTCGATGTAGTTCCCGATGCCGAGCGTGAACAGTTCCATCAGCTCGCGTGCGAAGTTCTGGTTCGGGTGGCCGGCCTGGTTGTAGGCGCCGTCGAGGAACACCAGCATCGCCGGCAGCACGGCCACGCCCTGCGTGAGCGTGGCGAAGTTCCCGAGCGCGTTGGCCCGGTGGAAGGCGAGCTGGTCGTACAGGAACCGGGTGGTGCCGACCTTCTCGGAGCTCGTCGTGAAGTGTCCGTGCCAGAACAACGTCATCTTCTCGACCGCCGGCGCCTTCGACGTGGCCATGCGATCGAACCACATCTGGTTGACGGCGATGAGCTGCTCGTAGTCGCCCTTGTTCGGATCGTTGAACTCGGCGGGCAGCTGCTCGGCGGGCGGCGTAGCGTTCAGGAGGGAGTCGACCGCCGCCGCACGGTCGAGGGCGGCGATCGTTGCGATCTCCGCCTGGGTTCCTCCGAAGCCGGCCCGCCGGAGCAGGTGCCCGGCGTCCTCGATGGTCATTGGCATTACAACCCCCGTCATCGGTGCGTAGTGAGATCGTAAAGTTCACCACCACCCTGAGCGCAAGGGACGTTAAGGACCCTGTATCAACCGCTTACCTCGTGGTAGCCAGCCCTTGGCCACGTCTTGGCTTGCCAGCCTAAGACCGGGGTCAGGCGAACCAGGCGACGAGGTCGGCGACGACATGGGAACGACCGGCGGAGCTGAACACCGCCACGCGCCCACCGTCACCGACCGCACACACCACGAGGTTGGGCACCGTCTGGTTCGCCACGAAGTTGAGGCTTGACGCCGTCGGCCGGGGTGCACCGGCCGGCCAGACGGTGAGAAACCCTCCGGCCGTCGGCCCGGTCACGGTGACGTTCAACGCCACCGCCTTCGCGCCCGCCGGCACCCCACCACCGGTCACCGTGAGCATCGCCACCTCTCCCCCACCGAGCGCACCGCCGAGGCCGAGACCCTGGCGACTGTCGGCGAGCCGGGTCGGGTTGACGACGACCATGCCGGCACCGTCGTCGGCGTCGCTGAAGTAGCCGACGATGTCGGCGACGAGGTGGCTCCTTCCGCCCGAGTTGAAAAGCTCGACTGCGCCGTCGCCGAGCTTGCACACGACGAGGTTCGGCACCGTCAGCCCGGGCATGAAGTTGAGGTTCGACGCCACCGGCCGGGGTTGGCCGGCCGGATAGACCGTCACGTACCCGGGCGAGGTCGGCTCGGTAACCGTCACGTTCATCACCACGGCGGTCACACCGTCGACGGGCACGGTGCTCACTCCGGCGATCGCCAGGCGGCGGGTCTCGCCGGCACCGAACGCGCCGCCGATGCCTCCGGCGCCCGAGCGGGTGTCGAGCACGCGGGTCGGCGTCAGCGCCACCAGACCGGCTCCCGCCCCGGCGCCGAAGTACCCGACGACATCGGCGATCACGTGTGTGGCGCCCGCCGAGTTGAAGATGCCGGCGTTACCATCGGCATCGAGCGCGGCGACGACGAGGTTGGGCACCGTCTGGCCGGGCACGAAGTTGAGGCTCGACGCCAACGGGCGCTCGGCGCTCGCCGGCCACACCGTCAGATACCCCGGCGCCGTAGGCGCGGTCACCGTCACGTTCATGAGCACCGCGGCGATGCCCGTCGTCGGCAGATCCCCGGTCCCTGCGACCTTCAACGTGATCGTCTTCTGGGCACCGATGGGGGCCGAGAACCCGCCCGTACCATCACGGGTGTCGAGGACCCGCAACGGCGTCATCGGCGTGAAGTCGTGGCTCGCCGTCCCGCTCGGCTGGCCCACGCTGCCGAGACCGGGCCCGGGTACCGGGGCGCCCGGCCCGGCAGTGAAGAGACCGAGGTCGCTGAAGCGGCCACCGATGATCGTCGCGCTGTCGGCGCGCAACCACGGGTCGAGCACCGATGCGAACACGCTGCGGTAGTCGACCGTGGCGGTGAGCTGGCCATAGCGATCGAGCGACGTGAGCGACGGGAGCTGGCCCCGACGGCCCCCACGCACCTGTGCGCCGACGACCAGCGACAGACCGGCGGTGCCGTGGTCGGTCCCACCCGAGTCGTTCGCGGTGATCGGGCGTCCGAACTCGCTGAACGTCATCACCGTCACGCGGTCGGCGAATCGCGGATCGAGCTCGTGGAAGAACCCGCGCAGCGACGTGTCGAGCTGGGCGAGCAGCTGGGCGTGCCGACCGAGCTGATCGGCGTGCGTGTCGAAACCGCCGAGGCTCACCTGGATCACGCGGGCGCCGACGTCGAGATTGATCAGACGGGCGGCGAGCGCCATGCTGCGCGGCAACGAGTTGCGCGGGAGCGAGGCATCGAAGATCGGCGCCGCGGTTCGGTTTACCTCGAGCATGTCGCGCGTCGCCCCGTTGAGGGCGTCGGCCCACGGCCCGAGCGCGTTCGGCGCCGCCGAGAAGGCACCGAGCGCCTGGTACAGGAGCTGATCATTGGCGTCGGTCGAGACCCCGAACGCGCCGGACGACTCGGGCACGCCGGTGGCGTGGGCGTGGGCGCCGGTCATCACGAGAGGAATGCTCCCCCCGAGCGACAGGCCGGCGAACGTCGCTGTCGGGATGCCGTCGAGGTAGCGGCCGAGCCAGCCGGTCGTCGGCGCGGCAGCCGTCGCCAGACCCTGCATCCATAGCGCCGTGGACGTGAAGTGCGAGAGGTCCGGATGGGGATATCCGACGCCCTCGACGACGGCCACGTACCCGTTCTGGTACTGCTCGTGGAGCCACGTCAACGATGGATGGAATCCGACCTCGTTGTCGATCGGGAGCACCGTCTCGGGCGCGATGGCGAGGGCCTTGCGCTTGTCGTAGTACGCGCCGAGCCCGTAGGGCACGACGGTGTTCAACCCGTCGTTCCCGCCCGACAAGGTCACCAGTACAAGGACGCCGTCGGTGGACCCGATCGGGGACAGCGACCAGGCCTCGCGGTCGCGCCCGGGCAGCATCGTGTAGGCGCCGACCGCGCCGGCACCCATCGCCGCCAGTTGCAGGAACCGGCGACGGCTGACGCCGTCGGCATGGCGATCGGGCCGGGAGAGGAGGCGGGCGATGTCGTGCGCTTCCAGCTCGCCGGGCGCGTGGCCTGCGGTGGGGAACGGGCCGGGTTGCGCCCACCGGTTGGACGTTTGATCGATGGTCATGTCGGCTCCCTACGCCAGCTGCATTTCGGGGCACAGGGCCATGAGGACGATGAGGTGACCCGGTTCGACCCATCCCGTCCACTGGAGACGGCGCTGAGCCAAGAGCCAGTCGACGACCACCTGGCGGTCGCGGGTGGTCATCCGGTCGAGACGGAACGTGGCGATCGCATCGTCGACGGCGACATCGACCGTCGACGACGCGGTCCCGGACAGGAGACCGGCCGAGCCGCCTTTCCACGCGATGTACGAGGCGAACGCAGCGCGGGCAGCCGCCGCGGTGGCCGAGACCCAGTAGGCGTTCGCCTTCCACCCGGCGACGTTCGGCGGGTCGTAGAGGCGTTGACCCATGTCGTCCATCCACCACTCCGGATGCAGGTCGGTCACCGGGATGGCCGTCACCTTGCGCAGCGCCACGACCCATTCGACCGGCGAGCGCACCAAACCCTGACGGGCGGCCGGCGCGTAGAACTCAGGCCGCAGGAACAGTGCTCGCAGCAGCGGCTTGAGCTCGAACCCGGACGTGCGGAACGTGGTGGCCAAGGCATCCACGACGCCGGCTGGCGGGCCAGGGTGGGCGAAGAACTCCCACAGCTTGGCCGCCAGGAAGCGGGCGACGACATCGCCCTTCACGACGAAGATCGTGTCGATGATGCCCGGCCCGTCGAAGTTCTGGGTCAGCCCGAAGAACGTCTTGGCGCCGACGTCGTGCCGCGCGGCGTCGAAGTGGTACTGCCACGTGCCCCGCACGAGACCGTGCCCGGTCCAGGCCCGCGCCGCGGCGATGACATCGTCCTCGGTGTAGTTGCCGACACCGAGCAGGAACAGCTCCATCAGCTCGCGGGCGAAGTTCTGGTTCGGGGCGCCCTTCGTGTTGCGGTCGTTGTCGAGGTAGCGGAGCATCGCCGGGTTCACGGCCGTCGCCTGGGCCAGCGTCCGCAGGTTGCCGAGGGCGTTGTGGCGGAACAGCGAGATCTGCTCCCACATCGCGGTCA
>JAYUAM010000217.1:0-2139 GCA_043741295.1 Acidimicrobiia bacterium | reverse complement strand
CTCCGGCGCCCGGGGTCGCCGGGGCGGCTGGCCTCGCGTTGGGCGACACGAGCCTGGGCAAGGTGCTCGTCGACGGCGCCGGTCGCACGCTGTACATCTTCACGAACGACACGCCGGGTAAGCCAAGTGTGTGCGTCGAGGGGTGTGCCGCCACGTGGCCGCCGCTCGTCGCCGACCAGCTTCCGGCGGTGCCGGCGGGTCTCGTGGCCGCCAAGCTCACAGTCGTCGCACGGGCCGACGGGGCCAAGCAGGTGGCCTACGCCGGTAAGCCGCTGTACCGCTACGCGAAGGACGCGAAGGCGGGCGACACGAGCGGCGAGAACGTCGGCGGCGTGTGGTTCGTCATCGACGCCGCGGGCAACGCCGTCAAGGGCTGACGTCTCGACGCGAGCAGGGCCGCCGAACGTCGATGGCGATGGGGATGGGGATGCCGTCGCACGGTCATCGGGCTACTCGACGCGTATCCGGTCGAAGGCCAGCTCGACGGTTTCGGTGACGATGTCGCTCGACGCGACGTGAAGTACGTTCGGCGTCGCGGGCGATCCTCGCGGCACGACAGCGGGCCCGGCCTTTGGAGCGTCTCCCGACGCGGTCGAGGCCCTCGTCGCGTAGGGGCTGCCGCGCGCACGACGGGCCTGCTGGCCTCGCCCCGACCGTCGGTCAGGCGACTGGATCGCGTCGATACAAACGAAGGAGCCGACGGTGAGCATGACTATGGCTGCGGCGATTTTGTCTGCGGCGCCGGTGGCGAGGCTTCCTGTGCCGGGTTGGAACAGGTTCGTCCATCGAGACCAGTAGCGCGCGGTCGCGTTCGACTTCCACGAGCAACCCGTCGTCGCCGACGCCACAGTGCGATCTTCCTTCACGAGGGCGGCGCGACGCCCGGTTGCGTCGTGGTCGATCGGTCGGCGCTCGTAGCGATCATGCGAAGACCGACGCCGGAGTCCGAGTCGTCGCCCGGCCCGAACGCGTCCGGGCCGAGACCGTCGCCCATCTGAAGCGCTTCGTCGCCGCCGGCCCAGACGCGCTCCTGTTCGCGACCGAGCGATCCGATGACGTGCCGCGGGCGTCAAGTTGGACCCGGACGTGGCACCTTGCCCGTGCCGGGGCCGACGTCCCCCGAGCTGCGCTGACACGGGTACTTTCCGGCGCCACTGCGTCATGCCAGCAATGGCAGCTGACCAGCTATTTCCGTGGTCATCGAACTGGAGCGGGTGACGGGAATCGAACCCGCGTTCTTAGGGATCGCGCGGGTAGGTGACCATCCGCCGGCCGGGAGGGTGGCCCGATTTTGATGTCGGGTGCATCCCATCCACACCCGACCGGGGAGGTCCCCTCCATCATGCGCGCGCTTGACCCCGAAGTTGTAGATGCCCTGTGGCGAACGATCGAGGCGTTGCTCCCTGAGCGCGCCGACGCCCATCCGCTCGGGTGTCACCGACCCCGCGTGTCAGACCGGGTGTGCTTCCGGGGGATTCTGATCCGTCTCACGACCGGTTCGTCATGGGTCGACATCGAAGCCATCCTCGATCACGAGGTCTCCGACACCACCCTGCGCGCCCGCCGCAACGAATGGATCGAAGCTGGCGTGTTCGACCGACTCGAGGCTGAAGCACGAGCCGCGTTCGACCGCATCATCGGACTCGACCTATCCGAAGTCGCGCTCGACGGCAGTCTGCACAAAGCCCCTTACGGTGGCGAGGGAACCGGCCCAAACCCAACAGACAGAGGCAAATGCGGATGGAAGTGGTCCGTCGCCGTTGAACGCCACGGCATCCCGATCGGCCACGCGATCGACGGCGCCAACCGCAACGACGTCCGAATGCTCGAACCCACCCTCGACTCGATCGCGGCGGGCGGACTCCTCGTCGACATCGACACACTGCACCTCGACCGCGGCTACGACTACCCAATCGTTCGCACCCGACTCGCCGCCTACGGCCTCACCGATCTGAGCATCCAACGACGCGGCACCAAGAAACCCGGCGAGAAGCAACCACTCACACTCGGGTTGCGCTGGATCGTCGAGGCCACCAACTCGTGGTGGTCGAACTACGGCCAGCTCCGCCGAAACACCGACCGCAAGAACATCCACCGCCACGCCGCGCTCAGCCTCGCCACCACCGTGCTCATCATCGG
>JAYUAM010000216.1:0-2141 GCA_043741295.1 Acidimicrobiia bacterium | reverse complement strand
GACCTGAGCGTCGGCCAGCTCACCGATGCATCCACCGAGTTCCTGACGCGCGATGGCGACATCAACCAGGAGGACCTCACGAACGATGCCGTCGGCGTCTGGGCGGCGATGCCGTGCCACCACTTCTCGCTCACCGACAACCCCGGCATCGACCACTTCTCGTTGCCGTCGAACCCCGCCGTCATGGCCCGCCTCATCGCCGATGCCGCCCGCCCGCGCACGACCTGCGACGACGACCACCACGGGCACGACTGATCAGGCAAGCTGGGATCACGCACTGGCACCCACGGCGGCGTCGAGCGCACGAACCACCGAGGTGAGCTCGTCAGCATTCAGCGGCGCTGCTCCTCCATCGGCATCGAGCGCCACCGCCATGTACGACCAGCCGTGCTCGCCGATCACGTTGAGCTGCACGCGGCCGGCCGGCGCCGGCACGAGTGTCGCCGTGAACGGCAGTGCCGGCACGGGGCCCCCATGCGACGCGTAGACGAGTACCTGGAGCCGGTCGCTGTCGCGGCCGGCCCCGAAGCGCATCAGGTCGGACGAGCTGCGTCCGTACGATGCCTCGTGAAGCTCGAAGCCCGTCGGGAGCGCGCCCACGAAGACGTCGGCGAGCGTCTGCGGCAGCCCGCCATCGCGGCCGACGGGCATCGGGCGAGCCCCGGCCGCCGGGGGAACGAGGAGCTGCTGTCCCGGGGCGATCAACGAGGATGGCGACATCGCGTTCTCGTCGAGCAGCGCCACGAGCGGAACACCGAGCTTCTGGGCAATTCCTATGAAGTAGTCGCCGGCGACCACGGTGTACGTCGCCGGCACCGACGTCGTCGATGTCGTTCCCCGCTCGTCGCAAGGCGGCCGCGTGGCCGGGTCCGCGCAGGGGTCGGCCGGCGCGGTCGGCGGGACGAACGGGACCGTTGACGCAAGTGCAGGGGCAGGATCCGTTGACCCCGCTTGCGAGCGAGCTGCCACGGCACCGGCGATCGACCTCACAGCGCGGGGCAGGTCGATGCGCAACTGGGCCAGTTCGTCCTCGGTCAGACCTCGACCGTCGGCCGCGAGCCTCACGAGCACGAAGGCGCTCTCGGCGTCGTACATGGCCGCGATCGTGCCCGGCGATGGAGTTCGGATGATCTCGTCGTCGGCGATGGACGCTGGCCGGTCACGCAAGGCGACACGAACGTCGGCGAACAAGCCGGTTGGGCCCGGGCCGAACGTGAAGGATCCGCGGCGGGCGGAGTACTGCCCCAGCGTCGGGCTTAGAGGGTCGCCGATCGAACTCGGCGGTTGGGTGAAGAGCTGCGCCGCTGTCGCCCGGAGCGCTTCCTCGACGAACGCGTCCATGGCCCCGACCGCGCTCGCCGGCTGCTCCATCGGGTGGAGCGAGACCTCGTGCGCAAGAGCGACGAGCATGACCTCCAGGCTGGCCTTGTCGGTTCCCGGGGGGACAGGATCACATGGGCTGCGAGCGAACGCTCCGACGAAACCCCCTGCGCATCCATCGGCGGTGAGCAACCGACCGGACCGGGTGTGCAACCACCCGCTGGTCGCACCGGCGGGGTAGAAGTCACCCTCGTCCACCGATCGTTCCGGCGGGTCGGACTGTTTCGCGAGGAACTCCGCATCGTCGCTGATGGACACCTCCAGGAGGTGCGCATCACCGTCGACCGCGACGACCGTGGCCTTGCCGGCCGACTCGTCGGCGATCACGGTCTTGAACCCGGGCGGCAGGTGCGGCTCCACGATCGGGAGCCAGTGCTCGGCGGTCGTCCCGTACGCGAGGGTCGGGTCGGCGGGCACGACGCTGCTGGTCGTCGTCGATGGGTTGTCGCTACCGACGCCGTTGCGGCGGCCGTCGTCCTGCAGCCGCACCACGAACAGGCTGACGACGATCGCTGCCGCGGCGAGCACGGCGAACGCGACGGCGGGGCGGCGCGACGGCATCCTGACCGGTCGGCCGATCTGCAGCTCGTCGGCGGTCGGCGCGACCGGTGCTGCCGCAGCCAGCTCGCCGATCGCTCGGCGGATCTCGACATCCAGGTCAGTCATCGCAACAGCACCTCCAGGTGTCGGCGGGCGGCGGCGAGCTCGCGCTCGGCCGTTCGGGGGGAGATCTGCAGGGCGCGCGCGACGTTGGCGATGTC
>JAYUAM010000215.1:0-2145 GCA_043741295.1 Acidimicrobiia bacterium | reverse complement strand
AACAGGATCGTGCCGGTGCCTCGCTCCCCGAGCCGCTGGCGCGCTCGCTCGATGATCTCGCGCACGTCCTTCACCGAGGCCGTCACCGCCGAGAGCTGCTCGAAGGTCTTCGCCGTGCGATCGGCGATCAGTCGCGACAACGTCGTCTTGCCGACGCCGGGCGGACCCCAGAAGATCACCGACGACAACCGGTCAGCGTCGATGAGGGCCCGCAGCGGCCGACCGGCGGCGAGCAGGTGCTCCTGGCCGACGACCTCGTCGAGCACACGCGGTCGCAGCCGGGCGGCGAGCGGTGACCGGGCCTGCAGCCGCTCGGCGGCCGCTGCGCTGAAGAGATCGTCGCCCATCACCGCACGCTACCGATCACGCGCCACGGCGGCTGCCGGTCCCCGATGCCAGCCGGTGATGCATCACGAAACATCCACGCCACTACAGACAAGCGGCGGAACGGCGGCTACGGTGAGCCGGCGCGGGCTACCGACTCTTGCTCCAGGGGGCACTTGATGAGATTCCGGCACGTTCTCAGCGCGACCGCGCTGCTCACCGGTGTGGTCGTCGTGACGACCGCACCGACGGCGCACGCCGCAACCGCGGCGTCGTCATCCGGCTCGTCGGGCACGTACGTCGTGCTCGCCGACTCACCAGCGACCATGGCCGCCGCGGAGGCGGCCGCTCGCGCCGCCGGTGGCACCGTCACCGGCCGCAACCAGGCGATCGGAACACTCACCGTCACGGCGACGGGTACGGGCTTCGCGCCAACGGTCCGCAGCGCGAGTGGCGTCGCCGGCGTCGCCGCCGACCGCTCGATCGGCACCTCACCAAAGCGCGACCAGATCGAGGCTGACACCGGCGCCGCAAACGATGGCTCGGGAGCGGCGGCAACGGACGCGTCGAGCGCCGACTCACGTGACCGTTCCGACGAGGCAGACGCCGGCGATCCGTTGTCGGGGCTGCAATGGGACATGAGGCTCATCGGCGCTTCGCCGAACGGATCCTACGCCGAGGAACGCGGCGACCGCGGCGTGACCGTGGGCATCATCGACACCGGCATCGACGGCAAGCACGCCGACCTGCGGCGCAACTTCAGCTACAAGCTCAGCCGCAACTTCGTCACCGACATCCCGGCGATCGACGGGCCGTGCGAGCACCCGAGCTGTGTCGACCCGGTCGACGAGGACGACGGGGGCCACGGTACGCACGTCGCCGGCACCGTTGCCGCGGCGATCAACGGACGCGGCATCAGCGGCGTGGCACCGAACGTCACGCTCGTGAACATCCGAGCGGGTCAGGACTCGGGCTTCTTCTTCCTCGATTCGACGCTGAACGCTCTCACCTACGCCGGCGACGCCGGCATCAACGTGGTGAACATGAGCTTCTTCACCGACCCGTGGCTGTTCAACTGCGCGGCGAACCCCGCCGACTCGCCCGAGGAGCAGGCCCAGCAGCGCACGATCATCGAGGCAACCCAGCGGGCGCTCGACTACGCCCATCGCAAAGGCGTGGTCCTCGTCGCCGCGCTCGGCAACGAGAGCACCGATCTCGGCCACCCGGGCCTCGACCGCACGAGCCCCGACTTCCCACCGGGCACCGAGCGAGTACGAACCGTGGACAACACGTGCCTCGTGATACCGCAGGAGGGACGCCACGTCATCGGCGTCTCGGCTACCGGGCCGAGCACCCGCCTGTCGTTCTACTCGAACTACGGCATCGAGCAGACCGACGTTTCCGCACCCGGCGGTGACAGCCGTGACAAGGCGACCGGTCTGGCCAACCCGGCCAACCGCGTGCTGAGCACGATCTCGCTGGCCGGCGCCATCGAGTTCGGGTTTGTCGACGCCAACGGCGAGGTGATCCGGACCGGACCTTTCGCCAACCGTGCGTTCAAGGAGTGCGAGAACGGCGTGTGCTCGTACTACGCGTACCTGCAGGGAACCTCGATGGCCTCGCCGCATGCCGCGGGCGTAGCCGCCCTCATCGTGAGCAGGTTCGGCCACGAAGGCAGACACGGCCGGATGGTCATGGACCCGGACAAGGTCGAGCAGATCCTCTATCGCACAGCGACCAAGACCGCGTGCCCGGCCGTGAACCCGGCGGTGTATCCGGACACGCCGGGGTTCACGCCGTTGTGTGAGGTCGCCGCCGAGG
>JAYUAM010000214.1:0-5202 GCA_043741295.1 Acidimicrobiia bacterium | reverse complement strand
GCCTACCTGACCAGCGAAGGCGAGCTCGACCGCCGGGCGACGGCGATTGTCGTCGCGGACACGTCGGCGGCGCTGATGGACCTCGCCCGGTCGGCGCGGCACCGCCTCGGTGATCGCGTGATCGGCGTGACGGGATCGGTGGGCAAGACGACCGTCAAGGATCTCACCGCCGCGGTGTTGGCGCGCACCTTCCGCACGGCCGCCAATCCGAAGAGCTTCAACAACGAGCTCGGGCTACCGGCGACCATGCTCGGAGCTCCCGACGGCACCGAGGCGACCGTGCTCGAGATGGGCATGCGCGGCTTCGGCGAGATCGCCCGGCTCTGCGATGTCGCGCGCCCGACGGTGGGCGTGATCACGCTCATCGGCGAGGCGCACACGGGCCGGGTCGGCGGGATCGAAGGGGTCGCCCGGGCGAAGGCCGAGCTCGTCGAAGCGCTCCCCGCTGACGGCACGGCGATCCTCAACGCCGATCAGCCGATCTGCTGGGCGCTCCGTAGTCGCACCGCGGGCCGTGTCGTCGGGTTCGGGACCGAACACGGTGACATCCGGGCCACCGAGATCGAGCTCGACGACTCGGCGTGCGCCCGCTTCGTGCTCGTGAGCGACTGGGGGCGCGCCGCCGTGCACCTCGGGGTCGCTGGTCGGCACAACGCGGTGAACGCCGCGGCCGCGGCGGCGGCGGGTCTCGTGCTCGGCGTGCCGCTCGCCGAGGTCGTCGCCGGGCTCGAAGGCGCCCGGCTCTCGCCGTGGCGGATGGAGCTGCGGCGCACGGACTCCGGGGCACTCGTGCTCAACGATGCCTACAACGCCAATCCCACGTCGATGCACGCGGCGCTCGATGCGCTCGCCGGGCTCGCCGGAGCCGGTCGGCGCATCGCCGTGCTCGGACCGATGGCCGAGCTCGACGACGACGGCCCCGCCGCGCATCGGGCGGTGGCCCGGCGGGCGGCCGAGCTCGGGGTGCAGGTCGTCGCCGTCGGCTCGTGCGACTACGGCATCGAGCCCACCGTCGAGCTCACCGACCTGGCCGCGGTCGTCGCCGCCGTCGGGCCGCTGGAGCGGGGCGACGCCGTGCTCGTCAAAGGAAGCCGGGTCGCCGAACTCGAACGGGTCGCCGACGCGCTGGCACCGCCGCCGGCCTGATCGCTACGTGTAGGTCGAGCCGCCTGGTGGGTCCAGGCCGCCCGCGGGCTCAGGTCCCCGCAGGTTTGTCGTGTCCGGCCGCGGGCCGAGGTTGCACCACCAGGCCAGGAGCCCGGCGGCCACCGCACTGATGCCGAGCACGAGCCGCGGACCGCTGGCGTCGAGCAGCGGCCCGAAGATCGGACCGCAGAGGGCCACCGTCCCCCCGAACGCCATGAACCACAACGACATCACCCGCCCGCGGATGTTGTCGGGCACGCGGGTCTGCAGGATGGTGAGCATCGCCGTGGTCGTGCCGAAGTAGAACGCGCCGAGCACGAAGAACGCCGGAAACGCGACGCCCGGCCGCGCGGCCACCGTGATCACCGCCATGGTGAGGGCGAACCCGGCGAACCCCACGCGGATCAGCCGCTCCTTCGCCAAGCTCGCCAGGGAGCGACTGGCGACGGCCAGGCTGCCGACGAGGGCTCCCGCGCCGAACACCGCGTAGAGCACACCGATCGACGTCGTCGAGCGCAGCCCGAGGTGCACGCGCATGATCGTCGACCAGAGCGATACGAACGGGAGCGAGAACAGCGAGAACGTCGCGAGCGAGAGCAGCAGCCGGGTGAGCACCGGATCGGCGCGGGCGGCGCGGACGCCGACGAGCAGCTGCCCGACGCCGACCGTGCCCGATCGAGGGAAGGTGGGCAGCCGGATGCGCAGGAGCGCGACGATGACGAACACGAACGTCACCGCGTTGAGCAGGTAGATCCAGCCGGCGCCGAGGACGGGATAGAGCAGCCCGCCGAGCACCGGGCCGATCACGCGCGAGCCGTTGATCGCCGCCGAGTTGAGCGAGATCGCACCCGCGAGGTCGCCGGAGCCGACGAGGGCAGGGAGCGTGGCGCTGTAGGCGGGTGCGTTCAGCGAGTTGCCGACGCCCCCGGCGAAGATCAGCGCGATCACCGCCACCTTCGACGGTGTCTTGTCGATGATGGTCAGCAGCCCGAGCGCGGTGGCGATCACCAGCTGGCCGGACTGCAACGTGATGAGCAGACGGCGTCGGTCGAACCGGTCGGCGACGACGCCACCGGGCACCGTGAACACGAGCATCGGCACCATCTGGGCGAACATCGCGAAGCCGACCCAGGCGCCCTGGTGCGTCAGGCGGTCCATGAAGATGCCGATGACAAACGTCTGCATCCAACTGCCGACGCTGGAGCCGAGTTGGCCGAGCCAGACGATCCGGAAGGCGCGGTGCGACAGGGCGGCCCTCGCCGAGCCCGGGCGCGCCGGATGGATGTCGCCTTCGAGCAGCGACTCCTCGACGTCCTCCGGCTGGTAGCGGATCGTCGCGCGGGTCGGCGCGTGGGGGTCGGTTGAGCTCATCGGGGACGCGACACCATCGGTCGACCATCGTCGCGCGGCGACCTCCGCCGCCACCAACGCCCATCAGGGCCAGCCCTGCGGGCGAGCGCGTGTGGGACTGCTAGCGCGTCCCGAGGGCGTCGGCCGGCGCGATGTGGGGAAGGCCGAGGAACTCGGCGACGGGCGCGCTCGTGACCGCCCCGGCGACGGTGTTCACACCGAGGGCCAGCGACGGGTCGCCGGCCGTCGCGACCGCCGGTCCGTTGACGGCGACATCGAGCACGTAGGGCAGGGTGGCGTTGGTCAGCGCATAGGTCGACGTGTGGGGGACGGCGCCCGGCATGTTGCCGACGGCGTAGTGGATGACGCCGTGCAACTCGTACACCGGGTCGGTGTGGGTCGTCTCGTGGATCGTCTCGATGCAGCCACCCTGGTCGACGGCGACGTCGACGATCACGGCGCCGGCCTTCATCCCACGGACCATGTCCTCGGTGACGACCACCGGCGCCCGCCCGCCGGCGACGAGCACCGCACCGATCACCAGGTCGGCGTCGGCCACCGCCCGCTCGACCGCGCCGCGGTTCGAGGCGAGCGTGACGATGCGGCCCTTGTGGATCTGGTCGACCCAGCGGAGTCGGTCGAGGTTCTTGTCCAGGAGGACGACCTCGGCCTCCATACCCGCGGCGATCCAGGCCGAGTTCCACCCGACGTTTCCTGCTCCGAGCACCACGACCTTGGCGGGCCGCACCCCGGGTGCTCCGCCGAGCAGCACGCCTCGGCCACCGTTGTGCGCCTCCAGGTAGCGGGCGCCCATCTGCGGAGCGAGCCGGCCGGCGACCTCGCTCATCGGGGCGAGCAGCGGTAGCGCACCGGTCGTCGTCTGCACGGTCTCGTAGGCGATCGACGTCGTGCGCGCGGCCAGCAGTGCTTTGGCGACATCCGGGTACGCGGCGAGGTGCAGGTAGGTGAACAGGGTGAGGTCGGCGCGCAGGAGCGCCAGCTCGGCGCCCTGTGGTTCCTTGACCTTGACGACCATCTCCTGCGACCAGGCATCCGCCGCGTTCGGCACGATCGTGGCGCCGGCGGCCGTGTACTCGGCATCGGTGATCGAGCTGCCGAGGCCCGCTCCGGTCTCGATGAACACCTCGACCTCGTGCCGTTCGAGCTCGCGGACGCCATCGGGGGTGAGGGCGACGCGATGTTCGGCCGTCTTGGTCTCGCGGGGGACGCCGACGGTCATCGGCCGGGTGCGGGTCGGGTTCGTCATGGGCCAATGCTGACATGGGCCCGGGCGTCGCGCCGCCGACCAGCCCCGGACAGCTCGTCCGACGAGGCGCGCGCCTAGGGTCGGTCCATGCCCGGATCGATTCTCGGAACGTCAGTCGTTCGCGTCGAAGACCCCGACCTGTTGCTCGGCCGGGGCACGTTCATCGACAACCTCCGGATCGACGGCCTGCTCCACCTGGCCTTCGTCCGCTCGCCCCATGCCCACGCGGTCGTCGGGGCGATCGACGCGACCGAGGCCCGGGCGATGCCGGGGGTCGTAGCGGTCCTCTCAGCGGACGACCTCGGGCTTCCGAAGTTCAACGCGTTCGGCGTGTCGCTCCACCCCGCCTGCGCCCGCCCGCCGCTGGCCGACGACAAGGTGCGCTTCGTCGGCGAGCCGGTGGCCGTCGTCGTCGCGGAGTCGAAGGCGCAGGCCGCCGATGCCGCCGACCTCGTCGTCGTCGCCTACGAGCCGCTCGCCTCGGTCACCGACATGGAGGCTGCGCTCGCTCCCGGTGCTCCGGTGCAGTTCGACGAGATCGGCACGAACCTCGTGGCCGGCGCCCGCGAGCCCGACGGTCTCGACCCGCTCGGTGAGGCCGAGGTCGTGGTGCGCGGTCGGTTCGAGAACCAGCGGATCGCCGTCGTACCGATGGAGGGCAATGCCATCGCCGTCGTGCCGGGCGATCACGGCGACGCGCACGACGGTCCGGATGCGCACCTCACCGTCTACGTGTCCACGCAGATGCCGCACATGTTCGCGACCCTCGCTGGCCGTCTCTTCGAGATGGCCAAGCACGAGATGCGCGTGATCACGCCCCACGTCGGCGGCGGCTTCGGAGGCAAGGCGGGCATCACCGCCGAGCACGTGGTGGCCATCGCCGTCGGGCGACGGCTGGCCCGCCCGGTCAGTTGGGTGGAGACGCGTTCGGAGAACATGGTCGCGTTGCCGCACGGCCGCGGCCAGGTGCAGTACGTCGAGATGGGCTTCCGGCGTGACGGCACGATCACCGGACTGCGCTGCCGGATGATCGGCGACGGTGGGGCCTACGGCGGATTCGGCGGCGGCCTGGCCATGGGCTCGACCCGCACGATGGCGCAGGGCGTCTACAAGATCCCGAAGATCGGCTACGACGTGGCCGTGGCGGTCACCAACACCACGCCGATGGGCGCGTTCCGCGGCGCCGGACGGCCCGAGGCGACCGCGTTCCTCGAGCGCCTGATCGACATGGCGGCCGACGAGCTCGACATCGACCCGGTCGAGCTGCGCCTCCGGAACGTGCTGCACAAGGACCAGTTCCCGCTCACGACCGTGACCGGGGCGAACTACGACATCGGCGACTACGAGCGGTCGTTGCACGAGCTTGTCCGCCTCACCGACTACGCCGCGCTCCGGGCCGAGCAGCAGGTGCGCCGTGACAGCGGCGACCGCGTGCAGCT
>JAYUAM010000213.1:0-5205 GCA_043741295.1 Acidimicrobiia bacterium | reverse complement strand
TCCACGGTCACGAGCTCGGCCCCGGCATCACCTCGCTGCAGGCGGGACTCGGCTGGGTCGTGGCGTGGGACAAGCCGGCGTTCCGTGGGAAGGCGCCGGTCGAAGCCGAGCGCGCCGCCGGCGTGCGTCGCCGCTTGCGCGGCATCGCCGTGCCGGGTCGCCGACCACCGCGTGCCGACTGCCCGGTGTTCGTCGACGGCGAGCCGGTGGGAGAGACGACCAGTGGCAACTTCTCGCCGGTCCTCGGCCACGGCATCGCCCTCGCCTTCCTGCCCCCCGACATCGCCGACGGAACGGCCGTCGAGATCGACGTGCGGGGCAGCAAGCTCGCGGGGTCCGTCAGCCCGTTGCCGTTCGTCGCCAAGAAGCCCTAGCCCCGCCCTAGCCCAGCCCAGCCCAGCCCAAGAGAAGCCGACACAGAAGAGAGCGTGCGATGCGAGTCGTCGTGTACGAGTTCATGAGCCTGGACGGTGTCGTGCAGGCGCCCGGAGGCCCCGAGGAGGACACCGACGGCGGGTTCGCCCACGGCGGCTGGTCAATGCCGTACTTCGACCCCGAGGTGATGGGCCCGGTGATCGCCAACGGGATGACCAACGCCGCCGGCCTGCTGTTCGGCCGGCGCACGTGGCAGGGCATGGCCGCGGCATGGCCCGACCGGGCCGGCGACCCCTACGCCGACCAGATGAACGCCATCCGCAAGTACGTCGCGTCACGCACGCTCACGGCCGACGACCTCACGTGGGAGAACACGACGTTGCTCTCGCCGGTCGACGCGGTCGCAGACGTCGCCGCGCTGCGCGACCAGGACGGTGGCGACCTGGTGATGTGGGGAAGCGTCAGCCTCGTGCTCGCCCTGCTCACCGCCGGCCTCGTCGATGAGCTCAACCTGATGATCGAACCGATCCTGCTCGGCGGCGGCAAACGCATCTTCCCCGACGACGGCACCGCCCGCCCGATGCAACTCGTCAACAGCGTCACGACCGCCACCGGCGTCCAGGTCTGCACCTACCACCCGGCGCCGTAGGCGACGGAGCCGGCGCCCGACGACCGCGTCGGCGCCGGACGACCGCGCCAGATGCGCGCCTCGAAGGCGTACACTTAGGCGCATGCCGAGAGTGCAAATCTACCTTCCGGACGACCTCTACGCTCAGCTCAAACGTCGAGGTCTGCGACCGTCCGAACTGCTCCAGGTCGCCGTGCGGGCGGAGATAGAGCGGCGCGATGCGCTCGACGCCACGGATGAGTACGTCGAGTCCCTCGCCGACGAGGTCGGCGAACCGACGGCGCGCCAGCGGGCGCAAGCCGAAGCCGTCGTTCGGCGGATCCGGGATCGTCAGCTCGACCACACCGGCTGACCGATGCTGGTCCTCGACAGCGGCGCGGTCTCGCGCCTGGCGGTGCGGTCCGGCGCATCCTTGGCCCTGATCCGATCGTTGCGGGACGCAGAGCTCTGGCCACCGGTGGTGCCCACCGTCGTCCTCGTCGAGTCGCTCCACGGCGACCCGCGACGGGATGCGGTCACCAACCGGTTCCTCAAGACCTGCCTACTGGAAGAAACCGTCTCGCCGGCCTTGGCGCGACGCGCGGCCGAGCTGCGCCGACACGCCAGAAGGGGCTCCGCGGTCGATGCCATCGTCGTCGCGCTGGCCGAACCGGGAGGCACCGTGCTGACCGGCGACGAAGTCGACATCGGCGCACTGGCCGCTCACGCGCGCAGCATCTCGGTCGAGCGGATCTGAGTCAGCGCGGGGCGCGGGACAGGTCGGCGAGGTCTTCGATCGGGGGACAGGAGCACATCAGGTTGCGGTCGCCGTAGGCCGAGTCGATGCGGCTCACCGGCACGAAGTACTTGCTCGCCCGGGTGGCGACGGTGGGGAAGGCGGCGAGCTCGCGCCCGTACGGGTGCGACCACGCATCGGCGGCGACGTCTTCGGCCGGGTGGGGGGCGTTGGCCAGCGGGTTGTCGTCAGCGGGCCACTCGCTGGCGGCGACGCGCCCGATCTCGGCCCGGATCGCCAGCATCGCGTCGCAGAAGCGGTCGAGCTCGTGCAGGCTCTCGCTCTCGGTCGGCTCGACCATCAGCGTGCCGGCCACCGGGAAGCTCATCGTCGGGGCGTGAAACCCGTAGTCCATCAGGCGCTTGGCGACGTCGTCCACGGTGACCCCGATGGCCTTCGTGATCGGGCGAAGGTCGAGGATGCACTCGTGCGCAACGCGTCCGGCCGCACCGCGGTAGAGCACCGGGAACGCGTCGTCGAGTCGGGCGGCGACGTAGTTGGCGTTCAGGATTGCCGTCTCGGTCGCGGTGCGCAGACCGTCGTCGCCCATCAGCGCGATGTACGCCCACGAGATGGCGAGGATGCCCGCCGAGCCGAACGGCGCCGCCGACACCGGACCGACACCGACGCCACCAGGTAGCGGCGCGGCGGGCCCAGCGTCGGCGCGCATCGGGTGGGTGGGCAGGAACGGCGCGAGGTGCGAGCGGCACGCCACCGGACCGACGCCGGGGCCACCCCCACCGTGGGGGATGCAGAACGTCTTGTGCAGGTTTAGGTGCGAGACGTCGGCGCCGAAGCGGCCGGGTTGGGCGAGACCGACGAGGGCGTTGAGGTTCGCGCCGTCGACGTACACCTGGCCGCCGTGGTCGTGGACCCGCGCACAGATCTGCACGATGCCCTCCTCGAACACGCCGTGGGTCGAGGGGTAGGTGACCATGATGCCGGCGAGCTGCTCGGTGTGGGCGGCCAGCTTGGCGTCGAGATCGTCGAGGTCGACGTTGCCGTTCGCGTCGCACGCCACGACGACGACGCGCAGGCCGGCCATCACCGCGCTCGCCGCATTCGTACCGTGGGCCGACGACGGGATGAGGCACACGTCGCGCCCGGTGTCGCCCCGGCTGCGGTGGTAGGCGCGGATCGCGAGCAGCCCGGCGAGCTCGCCCTGGCTGCCGGCGTTCGGTTGCAGGCTCACGGCGTCGTACCCCGTGCAGGCGATGAGCATCTGCTCGAGCTCGTCGATCAGCTGGCGGTAGCCGAGCGTCTGTTCGGCCGGTGCGAACGGATGGATGTCGGCGAACTCGGGCCAGGTGACGGCGAGCATCTCGGTCGTGGCATTGAGCTTCATCGTGCACGAGCCGAGCGGAATCATCGTGCGGTCGAGCGCGAGGTCCTTGTCGGCCAGCCGGCGAAGGTAGCGCAACATCTCGTGCTCGCTGTGGTGCTGACGGAAGACCGAATGGACGAGCACTTCGCCCTGGCGCACCAGGGCGGCGGGCAGGCCGAGCGGCGCGTCGCCGTCGATCATCCCGCCGGCCGGCTCGACCGCGAACGCACCGAGCACGGCACGCACGAGGGCGATGTCGCTGCGCTCGTCGAACGTGACACCCACATGATCGGCGTCGACGACGCGCAGGTTGATGCGTGCTGCGTGGGCTGCGGCGTGCACGGCATCGGCGCGGCCGGGCACGTGCACGGTGAGCGTGTCGAACCACGAGTCGTTGACGACGGTGATGCCCGCCGCCCGAAGGCCGGCCGCCAGGGCGGACGTGAGCCGGTGCACCCGTCCGGCGATGCGGCGCATGCCGTGCGGGCCGTGCCACACGGCGTACATGCCGGCCATCACCGCGAGGAGCACCTGGGCGGTGCAGATGTTGCTCGTCGCCTTCTCGCGCCGGATGTGCTGCTCGCGCGTCTGCAGTGCGAGTCGCAGCGCCGGGCGGCCGGCGCGGTCGGTGCTCACGCCGACGAGCCGTCCAGGCAACGAGCGGGCGTGAGCGTCGCGGCAGGCGAGGTAGGCGGCGTGCGGACCACCGAAGCCCATCGGGACGCCGAACCGCTGCGACGTGCCGACCACCAGGTCGGCACCGAGCGAGCCGGGCGAGGCGAGCAGCACGAGAGCCAGCGGGTCGGCGGCGACGACGACGATGCCACCCGCGGCGTGCACGCGCTCGACGACCGCCGACGGGTCGCTCACGGCGCCCGACGACCCCGGGTAGGAGAGGAGGACGCCGTAGCAGGCCGACGGGTCGAGGTCGGTCGCCGGATCGCCGACCACGATCTCGATGTTGATCGGCTCGGCCCGCGTGCGGATCACCGCGATGGTCTGCGGGTGGGTGTCTCCGTCGACGAAGAAGGCTCCACCAACGTGCCTCGTGAGGCGGCGGGCCATCGTCATCGCCTCGGCCGCTGCCGTGGCCTCGTCGAGCATCGACGCGTTGGCGAGGTCCATGCCGGTGAGGTCGGCGACCATCGTCTGGTAGTTGAGCAGCGCTTCCAGGCGACCCTGGCTGATCTCGGGCTGGTACGGCGTGTAGGCCGTGTACCACGCCGGGTTCTCGAGCACGTTGCGGGCGATGACCGGCGGCGTGATCGTGCCCGTGTAGCCCGTGCCGATGAGCGACGTGAACACCTCGTTGAGCGCCGCGATCTCGCGGAGTCGGGCGATGACGTCCGGCTCGGATACGGCGGCCCCGATGCCGAGCGCGTCGCGCCGTCGGATCGGCTCGGGCACCACCTGATCGATCAGCTCGGCGAGCGAGGCCACCCCGAGGACGGCACACATCGTGGCGACCTCAGAAGCGTCGGGGCCGACGTGGCGCTCGACGAAGCGGTCGGGCCCGTCGAGGGCGGCCAATGAGAGGGGAGCAACGTGAGGGGACATCGTGGAACCTCGTTCGCCGGGAGCAGAGAGCGCGCTCGATTGGTTCCCCCGCTGTCATCTGACCTGAGAGCTTCACCCGTGGCCGGGCTTTCCCCTTCGGTGCAGTCGCACTCGGCGAGTGACGCCTGCTCTTCAGCGTGTGCCTCTCCCGAACGGTCCTGGGGCCTGAGAGATTCCGGGGAGGTTGCTCCTTCGGCGACCGGCGAACTGGCCGACGTCACCGCCGGCCCACCGGTCTCTCCCGTCCGGGGTCGATGGCTGCGACAGCCTAACGTCACCTCACCGACGAAAGGTTGGATCGACCATGACGAGCCCAGTATCCACCGGCACACCGTCCGCCGCCGAGGCGCCAACCGTGCCCGGTGACGACCGGACGCAGCCGCTCGACGCCGCCATCGTCGAGGTCCGCGCCCGGTACATCGCGGCGCGACCGAAGTCGCTGGCGCTGCACCAGGCCGCCGGCCAGCACCTGCCGGGTGGCAACACCCGTTCGATCCTCTACTTCGACCCCTTCCCGTTCCGCGTGCGACGCGGCTGGGGAGCGAC
>JAYUAM010000212.1:0-5210 GCA_043741295.1 Acidimicrobiia bacterium | reverse complement strand
GGTAGCGATCTCGGTTGCATGCCGGGGGCCGCGATGGCCCATCATTGGTGACCCACGAACGGCGGCCGGCCGGTCGGGGTGAGCGAGGTGGACCCGTGTCGTTGATGGCCGAACCGAGTGCCGACGGGCGGTTCGGGGAGTTCGGCGGGCGCTTCGTCCCCGAGACCTTGATGCCGGCGTGCTACGAGCTCGAAGCGGCGTTCCGCGCGGCGTGGGCCGACCCGGCGTTCCGTGGCGAGCTCGACGGGTTGCTGCGCGACTACGCCGGTCGGCCGTCGCCCATCACCGAGTGCGCCAACCTCGGCCGCCAGCTCGGCATCCGTCTGCTGTTGAAGCGTGAGGACCTGAACCACACCGGCAGCCACAAGATCAACAACGTCCTCGGCCAGGCGCTGCTCGCCAAGCGGATGGGCAAGACGCGGCTCGTCGCCGAGACCGGGGCCGGCCAACACGGTGTCGCGTCAGCGACCGCGGCCGCGCTCATGGGGATGAGCTGCAAGGTCTACATGGGTGCCGTCGACGTCGAGCGTCAGGCGCTGAACGTGTTCCGGATGCGGCTGCTCGGCGCCGAGGTGGAATCGGTCAGCTCGGGCAGCCGTACGTTGAAGGACGCCGTGAACGAGGCGATGCGTGACTGGGTCGCCACCGTCGAAACGACGCACTACTGCCTCGGCTCGGTGATGGGCCCGCACCCGTATCCGTGGATGGTGCGCGAGTTTCATCGGGTGCTCGGTGACGAAGCTCGCGAGCAGTGCCAGGCGCTGCTCGGGCGCCATCCCGACGTGGTCGTCGCCTGTGTCGGTGGTGGGTCGAACGCCGCCGGGATCTTCTCCGGCTTCGTCGACACCGACGCCGAACTGGTCGGTGCCGAACCGGCGGGTGGCGCGGCGGTCGGGCGCGGCGTCGTCGGCGTGGTGCACGGCATGAAGAGCTACCTGATGCAGGATGAGCACGGTCAGGTCCAGGAGGCCCAGTCGATCTCCGCCGGGCTCGACTACCCCGGCGTAGGTCCCGAGCACAGCCACCTGTCGGCCATCGGCCGAGCGCAGTACGAGGCGGTCACCGACGACGAGGTGATCGACGCCTTCCAACTGCTCTCGCGCACCGAGGGGATCATCCCCGCGCTCGAACCGGCGCATGCCATTGCCTGGGTCGTCAAGGCCGCCGACCGGCTCGCCGGCAAGACCGTGCTCGTGAACCTGTCCGGCCGCGGCGACAAGGACGTCGCCCAGATGATGGACGTCCTCGGCGACCGGCTCACCCCCGCCACCGAGCGCACATCATGAGCCCCCGAACCGATCCGGGGTTTGGTGAGCGGCGAAGGGCAGCGGAGCCAGCGAGCACGGCAGGCGAGCGCAGCGAGCACCAGATATGAACAGACCAGCGCTGGAATCGACCCTGCGCGCCCATCGGGCGGCGGGGCGCAAGTTGCTCGTGCCGTACATCACTGGTGGGCTGGAGGGGTGGCAACACGCCGTCGCCGAAGCGGTGCATGCCGGTGCTGATGCGATCGAGATCGGTATCCCGTTCTCCGACCCGGTGATGGACGGACCGGTGATCCAGGAAGCGTCGCAGCGCGCCCTCGATGCCGGGGCGACCCCGACCAGCATCCTCGACGAGGTGGTCGGGCTCGACGTGCAGGTGCCGCTCGTCGTGATGACGTACTACAACCTCGTCTTTCACGCCGGCCACGAACGCTTCGCGGCCGCGCTGCGCGACGCGGGGGTGAGCGGAGCGATCCTGCCCGATCTCCCGCTCGAAGAGAGCGGACCGTGGTGCGGCGCGGCCGACGCCGGTGGCGTCGAGACCGTGATGCTCGCCGCGCCGACCGCGCCCGACGAGCGGCTGCTGCGCGTATGCGCCCGGGCACGCGGGTTCGTGTACGCCGTCGGTCTGCTCGGCGTCACCGGCGAGCGGGCGCAGCTCGCCGCGACTGCGACCGCGTTGGCGAGGCGCCTGAAGGCGGTCACCGATGTCCCGGTGTTGATCGGCGTCGGCGTGTCGAACGCCGAGCAGGCGGCGCAGGCCGTGCGGGTTGCCGACGGCGTGATCCAGGGGGCGTCGGTGGTCCGCCGCCTGCTCGACGCCGGCCCGGCCGCTGTCGGGGCGTACGTCGCCGAGGTGCGGGCGGCGATCGACGAGGCCGCCGAGACCAGCGCGGCAAGTTCGGGAAACCCGACGTGACTGCGTTCGACCCGACGTGCGAGCTGTGCGAGGCCGCCCGCATCACCGAATGGTTCCACGAGGACGATGAGTGCTGGATCGCCGAGTGCGAGATCTGCAACGTGCCGATGGTGGTGTGGAAGGCGCACGATCCCGTGCCGCCCGACGACGTGAAGGCGCGTCTGCACGAGCGCCTCGGCGCGGTCGTCGTCGAGCACTTCACCTTCGAGCACTACGTCGACGACCACATGCGCAACATCCCCGACCACTACCACGCCCACGCCCGCCCCAAGGGCGGCTTCTTCGGACACGGCCTGGCGCGGCGCCGGACAAGCTGAGGGGGCGCGAGCTGACTGCGCTGCGGCGCGCTCGTGCTACAACGGGTCGATGCTCGAACCGTCCGCCAAAGCGCCGACCTTCACGCTGTCCGACCAGTCGGGCACCAACGTCACGCTGTCCAGCTTCAGGGGTCGCAAGGTGCTCGTGTACTTCTACCCGAGGGCCGACACGCCCGGTTGCACGGACCAGGCGTGCGGCCTGCGCGACATCGCCGACCGCGTCGGCACTACGGCGATCGTCGGCATCAGCCCTGACAAGAGCACCGCGCTCGCCAAGTTCGACACCGGGTACTCGCTCGGCTTCCCGCTGCTCTCCGACATCGACCACGCGGTCGCCGAGGCCTACGGCGTGTGGCAGGAGAAGAAGAACTACGGCAAGACCTACATGGGCATCGTCCGGTCGGCCTTCCTGATCGACGAGAAGGGCAAGATCGAGCGCGCCTGGTACAAGGTGAGCCCAAAGGACACGCCGACCAACCTGCTCACTGCGCTCGGCATCGGCTGATGGACCTACTGCCGAAGCCGGCCGACGTCATCGCCCACCGGCCGCCGTTCCTGTTCGTCGATGAGCTGACCGAGCTCGTGCCCGGCGAGCGGGCACGCGGGTACTGGAAGCTCACCGGTGAGGAGTGGTTCTTCGCCGGCCACTTCCCGGGGAGGCCGACGCTGCCCGGCGTGCTCATGGCCGAGGCGATCGCCCAGCTCGGCGCGATCGCCGTGCTGACCGACGAGCGATTCGCCGGCAAGCTCCCGCTGTTCGGCGGACTCGACGGCGCCCGCTTCCGGCGCCAGGTCGTGCCCGGCGACACGCTGGAGCTGGCCGTCGACCTCGGCCGCATGTCGGCCCGCGCCGGCAAGGGAACCGGGCGGGCGACCGTGAACGACAAGGTCGCCTGCGAGTGCGAGCTGATGTTCGTGCTCGTCGATCCGGCTTCCTGACCGGGCGGCTCTGACCGACCGCGCACCCGGGTCAGCGCCGGGCGAGGTTCACCCGGCCGTTGCGCAGCTCGACGCCCTCGGCTCGCAGCCGCCGTGTGTGCTCGACCTCGTGGCCGGGCACCAGTCGCCCGTTCGCGGCGACGACCCGCCACCACGGCAGCTCACCGTCGCTCGACGCCATCACGCCCCCGACCGCCCGCGCCGCGCCCGGTCGACCCGCCTCGGCCGCCACCTCGCCGTAGGTGAGCACGACACCGCGCGGGATGGCGTTGACCACCTCGTGGACGAGCTCCACGAAGGGGCGTGCCTCAGGCGGCGAGACCATGCCGGGCGAGCAGGAACGGACCCTGGGGTCGTCGCTCGCTCGCAGACCGGCAGGACCGGCACCAGCGCTGGCCGGCGACGTTGGCCGATTCGACGAGCAGACCCAGCTCGGCGGCGGCTTCGAGCAAGGGGGCAGAGTCGGTCACCACCAGCCCGCCCCGCCGCTCGGCCAGCTCGACGAGGGGGAGGAGGTGGTCGCACGCAGGGTCGGTGTGGAAGAGATCGGCATCGACGAGGTCGGTGATCACGAGCACGTTGGTCATGCGTGCACCATCGCAGAGGGGTGCGACAGAGTTCTGCCGGACCGCACCGGACCGCACCAGATCACCCGATCAGTCCGGCGAGGGGCCGATGATCACGGAGCCGTTGTGGCCGCCGAACCCGAAGCTGTTCGACATCGTCGGCCCCGGCTCCCACGGCCGTGGCGAACCGAGCACGAGGTCGATCGTCATCGCCGGATCGACGTTCATCGTGCCGCCTGTCGGCGGGATCAACCGGTGCTGCATCGAGAGGAGGACGGCGACGGCCTCCAGAGCGCCAGCGGCGCCGAGCGCGTGACCGGTGACGCCCTTGGTGGACGTGACCGGCGGGCCGGGCGTACCGAAGACCTTCGCCACAGCGTCGGCCTCGGCGGCGTCGTTCAACGGGGTGGACGTGCCGTGAGCGTTGATGTGGCGGATGTCGCTCGGCTTCAGGCCGGAGTCGACGAGCGCCTGTTCCATGCAGGCGATGGCCCCGACGCCGCCGGGCGACGGCGCGGTGATGTGGTGGGCATCGGCGTTGGAGCCGGCACCCAGGATCTCGCCGTAGATCGTGGCCCCGCGTGACCGGGCGAACGACAGCTCCTCGAGCACGAGAACGCCGGCGCCTTCGCCGAGCACGAACCCGTCACGGTCGGCGTCGAACGGGCACGAGCGGCCGCTGGAGGAGAGCGCGGTCATGTTCGAGAACCCGGCGATGCCGGTCGGCGTGGCGGCTGCCTCGCTGCCACCGGTGACGACGGCGTCGCAGCGGCCCCACATGATCTGGCGGGCGGCCGCACCGATGGCGTGGGTCGCCGCGGCGCAGGCGGTGACGATGGTCTCGCAGGGGCCCTGAAGGCCGTAGCGCATCGAGATCGATGCGCCGGCGGCGTTCGACATCATCATCGGTACGAGGAACGGGGACACGCGCCGTGGGCCCTTCTGCAAGCGCGCAGAGATCTGCTCCTCGAGCGTCTCCAACCCGCCGACACCGGTTCCGAGGATCACTCCGAACCGGGCGGGATCGACGACCGGACGCCCGCTGTGGCCGAACGCCTCGACCGCCGCGGCGAGCGCGAACTGCGAGAAGCGGTCGGCCCGGCGGGCGTCCTTCGGGCCGTCGAAATAGGGCAACGGGTCCCAGTCGTCGATCATGGTCGTGGTCGCCCCGGAGGTGCCGGGGCCGAGCAGGCCCGACCAGTAG
>JAYUAM010000211.1:0-5218 GCA_043741295.1 Acidimicrobiia bacterium | reverse complement strand
GGCTGGCGGGCCACGTCGCTCTCGCGTCGTTCCGAGATCATGTTCAAGGTGCGCGAGCTGCTCGACCAGCACCGCCTCGACCTCGCCAAGCTCGTCAGCGCCGAGCACGGCAAGGTCATCAGCGACGCCATGGGCGAGGTGGCCCGCGGGCTCGAGAACGTGGAGTTCGCCTGTGGCGTGCCGCACCTGATGAAGGGCGGCTTCTCCGAGCAGGCGTCAGGTGGGGTCGACGTGTACTCCATCCGCCAACCGCTCGGCGTCGTGGCCGGCATCACGCCGTTCAACTTCCCGGCGATGGTGCCCATGTGGATGTTCGCCAACGCAATCGCCTGCGGCAACACCTTCGTGCTCAAGCCCTCCGAGAAGGACCCGTCGGTCACCAACTTCGTGGCCGAGCTGCTGCAGCAGGCCGGCGTGCCCGATGGCGTGTTCAACGTCGTGCACGGCGACAAGGTGGCCGTCGACCGCCTGCTCGAACACCCCGACATCTCGGCGTTGTCGTTCGTCGGTTCCACCCCGATCGCCCGGTACATCTACGAGACCGGCACCCGCAACGGCAAGCGCGTGCAGGCCCTCGGCGGCGCCAAGAACCACATGGTCGTGCTACCCGACGCCGACATCGACATGGCGGCCGACGCCGCAGTGTCGGCGGCGTTCGGCTCGGCCGGCGAGCGGTGCATGGCGATCAGTGTCGTCGTCGCCGTTGGTGGCGTGGGCGACCTGCTCATCGACGCGATCCAGAGCCGGATGCCCTCGATCAAGGTCGGCCCCGGCGACGAGCCGGGTAGCGAGATGGGTCCGCTCGTGACGCGGGAGCATCGCGACAAGGTGGCCGGTTACATCGAGGCCGGCGAGAAGGCCGGCGCCAAGGTGGTGGTCGATGGCCGCGATCTGGTCGACAAGCCGGGCTTCTTCCTGGGCGTCACGCTGCTCGACCACGTCACCTCCGACATGACGTGCTACACGGACGAGATCTTCGGGCCGGTGCTCTCGGTCGTGCGGGTCGACACCTACGCCGAGGCGCTCGATCTGATCCACGCCAACCCGTACGGCAACGGCGTGGCGATCTTCACCCGTGACGGTGGGGCGGCGCGCCAGTTCCAGTTCGACGTGCAGGTCGGCATGGTCGGCATCAACGTGCCGATCCCGGTGCCGGTGAGCTACTACAGCTTCGGCGGGTGGAAGAACTCGCTGTTCGGCGACACCCACATGTACGGGCCCGAAGGGATCAACTTCTACACGCGAGGCAAGGTCGTCACCTCGCGCTGGCCCGACCCGTCGACCTCGAAGGTCGACCTCGGATTCCCCCAGAGCCGCTGACCAAGGCCGGCATCCCGGTTCCCGACGAGCGCGTCGAACGATGACGGACCTACGGCGCGAGCCGGTGACCACGCGGCTTCTCGACGGCGATGACCTGCAGCAGGTCGTCGTCGCCCTGGCCCGCGCCTTCTACCCCGACCCGGTGTTCGGGATGTTCGCACGCGGGCCGTTGCACGAGCACCACCAGCTCGCCGACGTGTTCCTCGCCTTCGCCCGTGACGCCGCGCCGTTCCGCCAGATCTACCTCGCCGAGGCTGGTGATCGGGTGGTCGGCGCCGCGGTGTGGTTGCCGCCCGAGGGCATGCCCCGCTCGACGCAGCGCGAGATGATGCTCAACGTGCGGGCCGCACGGGTCCTCGTCACCGGACGCAACCGGGTCACCGGCTTCCGCCTGCTCGACGCCATCGACAAGGTCCATCCGAAGGAACCGCACTGGTACCTGTTCCTGCTCGGCACCGATCCGCTGATGCAGGGCCGCGGCATCGGTGGCCAGCTGATGCGACCGGTGCTCGAATCGTGCGACCGCGACGGTCTGCCCGCCTACCTGGAGACGCAGAAGGAGTCGAACCTGGCGTTCTACGAGCGCTACGGGTTCGCCGTCGAGCGCAAGCTCGAGGTGCGCGGCGCGCCGCCGGTGTGGACGATGCGGCGTGAACCGACCACGCCGTGACCTCCGTGGGTCCGGCGGTCAGCTCCCCGCCGTCGCCAGGGTGTCGAGCCGTTCGAGCGTGGCGATGATCGCCTTGCGGTTACGGGCCGGAAACCCCGAGAGGCGGATGTAGAGCCTCGACTTCGAGGTCGACCAGTCGAACTGCTCGGTGACCCGGGTGGCCGGCGAGCCGTCGGCTGTCGCGGCGGGCTCCAGCAGGTAACGCCACACATGCCCACCGAAGTGCTTCCAGCCGATGCGCTGGTCGGGCTCGAACTCCACGACGGTGTTGGCGATGCGGTAGGGCACGCCGATGCGCATGTCCATGCCGAACCGGGCGCCGAGCGTCAAGCGCGCCGGCGCGCCCGGTCGGACGTGCCGCACCGTTCCCGACCCGTCGAACGCTGCGTGCTTCGAGGGGTCGGCGAGCAGGTCGAACAACGCGCCGGCCGGCGCCGCGATCACCCTCGACTCAGAGACCAGGTACTCGTTCACGGTGCGGCTCCTGCCCGGCGGGCGACTCATGCGGGCGCGCCCGCGGTCGTGGTGGCGAGTAGGGCCTCGGCGCAGCGGCGGCCCGAGAACAGGGCACCCTGGATCGACGGTGTGTCGCGGTGATCGCCGCACACGAAGAGCCCGTCACCGAGCGCCACCCGGCGCTTCGGTGAGAACGGCGGCGCCACCGACGGCTGACCGTGGGCGATGACGTCGGTGCGCAGCACGCGCCAGTCGTCCACCTGCGCACCCCACCAGCCGCGCAGCTGGGCCCGGGCAGCGACGGCGAGATCGCCCCCGCCGACCGCCGACGGGCCCGGGATCGCGGCGGCGAGCAGGTGACGACCCGGCGGCGCGTACGACGGGGCGATCACACTCATCACGGCGACGTTGGCCACCGGCCCGCTGGCGTCGCCGTCGAGCACGATGAGTCGACCGTCGACCGGTGGTCGTTCGGCGGCGAACCACACGCAGGCTGCGGGGTTCGATGCGACCGGCGCCAGGCCGAGCAGCCGACTGGCGACGGGGCCCTCGGTGGCGATGACGACGGCGTCGGCGTCGATGCGGTGCCCACCGTGCACGACCACGGCCGGCCCGGTCCGGCCCGTCGTGTCGCCGGACCGCTCGACCCCGTCCACGCGCACGCCGAGACGCACGGCACCCGCCGGCAGCCGACCGGCGAGCTGGTCGGGGATCGCGCCCATGCCGTCGGCCGGCACCGCGGCGGCGCCGTCGGCGAGCATCCGGAACACCACGTCGAGCATCCGCGACGAGCCGCCGAGGCCGGGGTCGAGCTGGATGCCACCGGCGAGCGGGCGGAAGAAGCGCTGGATCATCGTCGCCGAGAACCCTTCGGCCCGCAACGCGTCGACGGCCGGCCGGTCGGGGCCGCGCAGCAGGTCGCGCGGCGCAGTGCGTCGCAGCCGTGCGCGCCAGCGGGCCACGAGCAGCTTGTCGCGCACGCTGCCGATGGGTGCACGGATGGCGCCGAGCAGGCCCGACGGCGTGCGGAACGGGTCGACGACGCGGTGGCCGCGGCCGCCCGTCCAGACGAGGGCTCCTGGTTCGAAGCGCTGAAGCCGTAGCGCATCGAGGTCGAGCTGGCGCGCGAGCTCGGGGTAGGCGGTGAGCAGGACCTGGAACCCGCGGTCGAGCCGATAGCCGTCGACCACGTCGGTGCGCACCCGGCCGCCGACACCGTCGGACGCTTCGAGGACCAGCACCTCGCGCCCCGCGGCCTGGAGGGCGCGGGCGGCCGCCAGACCGGCGAGCCCGGCACCGACCACCACGACGTCGGCTCGCGTCGGGAGCCCCGACCGCCCGACAGCAGCTCCCTCGGTCATGCGGCGCGGGGTTTGGCGAGCAGCGCAGCGAGCGCTTCGCCGATCTCCGGGTGGCGGAAGGCGAACCCGGAGGACTGGAGCACGGCGGGCAGGATCCGTGCACCCTGGAACAGCAGGTTGTCGGCGAGCTCGCCGCCGAGCAGCAGCTTCGGTCCGAAGCTCGGGATCGGGAACACGGAGGGCCGCTTCACGGCGGCCCCGAGCGCCTTGGTGAAGTCGCTGTTGGTCACCGGGTTCGGGGCGGTGACGTTCACCGGGCCGCTGACGTCGGCGGTGAGCAGGTGCATGATCGCCCCGACCTCGTCGTCGATCGACACCCAGCTCGACCATTGCCGGCCCGAGCCCATGCGGCCCCCGAGCCCGAGCTTGAACAGCGGCAGCTGCTTGGCCAGCGCGCCGCCGTTGGCCGACAGGACAACGCCAGTGCGCACGTGAGCGACACGTATGCCGGCGTCGCTCGCCGGCTGCGTCGCCGCCTCCCAATCGCGGCAGAGGTCGGACAGGAACCCGGTGCCGCGCTCGCTCGCCTCGGTGAGCACGGCGTCGCCGCGGTCGCCGTACCAGCCGATCGCCGATCCCGACACCAGCACGGTCGGCGGCCGTGTGAGACCGGCGAGGGTCCGGGCGAGCAGGCCGGTCGGGCCGACGCGACTGTCGACCAGCTCGCGCTTGTACGCGTCGGTCCAGCGGTGATCGGCGATACCGGCCCCCGCGAGGTGGACCGCAGCCCCCGTGCCCTCAAGGCTGGCGGCGTCGAGCGTGCCCGCCTTCGGGTCCCAGGTGACCTCGTCGGCGCCCCGGCTCGGCCGTCGTACGAGCTTCACCGCCCGGTGCCCGGCCCGACCGAGCGCATCGACAAGGGCCGTGCCGATCAACCCGCTCGCTCCCGTGACGACGACGTCCATCGACCACCTCCGGTCCGTGCCGCACATCGCGCGACGCGGAGCAGGCTAAGACGCCCGTCGCACGACTGCATGATCGGTCGGTCACGCACCCCGGCCGGCATCACCGACCCTTCGGGCCGACGCACGGATCCCGCTCGCGTGCGCCGGCCTCAGGGGGTTACCCCTACAGAGCGCGCCCGGCGGGGCCAGATACACCCATGTTCGCCGGGCCGGACCGCGTCCGGCAGCGGGGAACACGACTACTCGATGTGGACGGGAACCGACGTGACGACGGTGTTCGGCCGGTACAGCAGGCGGGCCTTGAGGTTGAAGGCCGACTGGTTGTGCAGGAACTGCGTCGACACGCTCGTGACGAACTCGGGGATCACGACAGTGATCATGTCGTCGGTGTAGCGCTGGTCGAGCTCGTCGAGGAAGCCGAGCACCGGCCGGGTCAGTTCGCGGTACGGCGAGTAGATGGTGTGCAGCTCGACGGGGATGTTGAAGTGGTCCCAGCGCTCCTGCAG
>JAYUAM010000210.1:0-5218 GCA_043741295.1 Acidimicrobiia bacterium | reverse complement strand
TGACCGACCGCTTCTGGAACGTCTCGCGTCGTGGTGTCATCGGCATCGTCGGCTCGTCGTGCTCTTGTGGGTGCTCGCACTGCCGGCGTCGTTCGTGGTGTCGGGGGCGTTGGGCGGCAAGTTCAACGACCGTCAGAACGGTGGCGGTGGAGGCGATTCGGCCAAGGCGTTGGCGATCTTCACTCGTGAGCTGCCGAAGGCCGAAGCGCAGTCGAACGGGCAGGCGGGCGAGGTCGTGTTCAAGGTGCCGGGTGGTCTGGAGTCGAAACGGGCGGAGATCACGACGTGGCTCGACACGTTCGCGACGCAGCCGATCGTCAAGACGGTGTCGAACCCGTTGACGGCACCGCAACCGGGTCAGGTGTCGCCCGATGGCACGGTCGGGGTGGCGACGGTGACGTTCAAGAATGACGGGAACCTGGCGACCGAACCGTTGAAGCTCGTCAAGCTCGCCGATCCGTTGCGGGCGCAGGGGGTGACGGTGGAGTTCGGTGGGTTCCCGTTCGCCGGGTTCAAGCTGCCGCCGAGCGAAGCGTTCGGTCTCATCGCTGCGGTGCTGATCCTGCTCCTCGCGTTCGGTTCGGTCGTGGCGATGGGGTTGCCGGTGTTGACCGCGGCGCTCGGTGTCGGCATCGCCATCGCCGGGGTGGGGATGTGGTCGGCGCTGTTCGTCGTGCCGTCGTTCGTGACGAGCATCACCGGGATGATCGGCCTCGGGGTCGGTATCGACTACGTGTTGTTCATCGTCACCCGGTACAAGGACGAGCTACGCACTCGCAACCCGCATGATGCGACGGTGCGGGCGATCGGTACGGCCGGGCGGGCGGTGGTGTTCGCCGGGTGCACGGTGGTGATCTCGATGCTCGGGATGTTCCTGATGGGTCTTGAGTTCATCAACTCGATCGCGCTCGCCGGTGCGACTCCGGTCGTCGTGATCGTGTTCGCGTCGGTGACATTGATCCCGGCGATGCTCGGTTTCGTCGGGTACAACATCAACAAGTTCTCGATCCACCGTCGCGCCGCTCACGCGGTGGGCAAGGAGACGGGTTGGCATCGTTGGAGCCGGCTCGTGCAGCGGCGTGCGTGGCCGTTCGCGCTCGGTGGGTTGGTGGTCCTCGTCGTCGCGGCGATCCCGTTGGGGTCGTTGCGGCTCGGGTTCTCCGACCAGGGGAACAACTCGACGGCCAACACCACCCGACGCGCGTACGACATCAAGGCCGCAGCGTTCGGGCCCGGCTCGAACGGGCCCGGCCTCATCGCCATCGAGGCACCCACTCCCGACGCGGCGGCGGTCGTCGCCAAGCTCGAAGCGGCCGTGCGCGCCACGCCCGGTGTGGCGTCGGCGGCGACGCAGCCGTTGCCGTCCGGGAAGGCGTTCGTGATCACCTTCATCCCGACGACTGGGCCACAGGATGCCGCCACCGACCGCCTCGTGCACAACCTGCGCCGCAACGTGATCGCCCCGACAGTGGCGGGGACCGGGGCGGCCGCCTACCTCGGTGGACTCACCGCCGGTGGGATCGACTTTGCCGGGCTCATCGGCGGCCGGCTCCCGTTGTTCATTGGGGTCGTGCTCGTGCTCTCGTTCCTGTTGCTGATGGCCGTGTTCCGCAGCATCCTGGTCCCGCTCAAAGCAGTCATCATGAACCTGCTGTCGATCGGGGCCGCCTACGGGGTCGTCGTCGCCGTGTTCCAATGGGGATGGGCCGGCTCCCTGCTCGGCGTCGGGAAACCCGGTCCGATCGAACCGTGGATCCCGATGATGATGTTCGCGATCGTGTTCGGACTCTCGATGGACTACGAGGTGTTCCTGCTCTCACGGATCCGCGAGGAGTACGACCGCCGACACGACAACGGCGTCGCCGTCGTCGAGGGTCTCGCGTCGACCGCCCGGGTGATCACCGCGGCGGCAGCGATCATGGTCTGCGTCTTCCTCGGGTTCGCGCTCGGTGACCGTGCGATCAAGGTGATGGGCATCGGGCTCGCCACAGCGGTGTTCATCGACGCCACGATCGTGCGCGTGATCATGGTCCCCGCCACCATGGAACTGCTCGGCGACCGCAACTGGTGGTTCCCCCGTTGGCTCGACCGCACCATCCCCAAACTCAACGTCGAAGCGCACCACACCGTGGAAGAGGAGCGCTACGACCTCGTCCCCTAGCCCTTCCTAGCCCACGCCGTGGTCGATTCTACGGACGCGATCGGACGCGATCGGACGCGATCGGACGGGAGTCGCGGCGAAGGATCGACGCACCGACGTGGATGAATGCCGTCATGCATCCAACGGTACGGTGGGAAGTGGTCCGGGCGAAGGGCCAAGATGTGGGCAACCACTCAGACCATTCGGCTGCCAGTGTGCCGCGCCGACCTGCCGGACACGCGCCGGCCCTCGGCTCGAACGTCGATCAACCGATGGACTGGGCGAACTCCCACGGGTTGCCGTCGGGGTCGGCGAAGCAGACCGTGCGCTGTCCCCACGGTCGGTCCTGCGGGCCATTGAGGATCTCGACGGCCTTGCCGAGCAGCTCGGCGTGGACGGCGTCGACATCGTCGACCCCGATCGTCAACTGCAGGACGGCGCCGGCGTTGCCGGCAGCGACGAGGGCGGGGGCGATCAAGCCGTCCGCCTCGGGCCGGTGGAGCAGGTTGATGACGGTGTTGCCGAACGCGATGACGGCCGAGTTGGCGTCCTCGTGGACGACGGGCTGATCGAACACGTGCTGATACCACGCCTTCGAGCGTTCGACGTCGTCGACGAACAGGGTGATCGCACCGATGATGTTGGCGGTCGGCATCACGTTCTCCTGGTCGACGGGGCGGCCCGGCAACCGCTCGCAGCGTACGACGTTGTGCGCGGCCGAGCCGCAGGCCGAGGGGCCGGCGAGCGCGACCGCCGATCTCTGGATCGTGTACGACATCCTTCGCCAACTCCTGGCCGGTTCACAGGAAGCTCTCACTTGGCTCGGCGAGAGTGGCGGGCATGTGGACCAGCGTCTCCCGTCTGGTGGCCGTCGTGGCCGCTGCCACCGTCGACGTGCTGACGACGGTGGCCGGTGGGCCGCCGGCGAGCATCGACCGCAGTTCCGCCGCGTACGCCGCGGCGAACGACGAGTGCCAGGTGCTTCTGCCGCAGCGCCCGGGCGGCGACGCGTCGACGACGACCACGACCGTGGCCGGCTGATCGACTGTGGAATCGACCGGGCGACGACGTGAGCAGCGAAGACCTGGGCACAGCAGACGTGAGCGAAGGAGCGCGATGAAAAAGCGACGGACGGTCGTCAACGGCGTGCTGGTGGTCGCCATCGCCGCCGCCAGCGTCGGCTCGTGGGCGATCGTCAACCGGGGCACGTCGGCGGCGGCGCAGACCGCCACGGTGGTCGCGGCGCAGAAGGGCATCGTGCTGTCGAGCGTGTCGGGCACCGGCAACGTGTTGGCGCCGGTGCAGGCCACCGTGAACTTCGATTCGGCGGTGTCATCGGCGACGGTCACGGCGATCTCTGCCAAGGTCGGCGATGTCGTCACCAAGGGTCAGGCGCTCGCCACCGTCGACGACTCGAACGTGCAGGCCGCGCTCGCCCAGGCGCAGGCGCAGGTCGCCACCGCCCGGGCGGCGCTCGACAAGCTGACCGCGCCGGTCACCGCGAACGTGCAGGCCCAGAACGACGCCCAGCTGATGCAATCGAAGGTGGCCGTGCAGTCGGCGCAGGCGAACCTGGCGAACGCCAAGACGGCGCTCGGTACCGACTCCGACCTGCAGGACGCCAACGTCGCCCAGGCGCAGGACGCGGTGAACTCGGCACAGGCGAAGGCCAACCCGGACGTCGCCAACCAGCAGGCGAACGTCGACGCCGCCCAGGCCTCGCTCGACGGCGACAACGCCAAGCTCGTCACCACCCAGGCGGCGCTGACCAGCACGCAGGGAACGCCGGGCCAGGCGGCGGCGCAGGCCGCGGTCGACCAGGCGACGGCCAACGTCGCCAAGGACCAGATCGCATTGACCACGGCGAAGAACCAGCTCGCCTCGTTGCAGCTCTCGAGCACGCAGTCGGTGGCGAACGCCGACAACGCAGTCACGAATGCCCAGAACCAGCAGGCCTCGAAGCTCGCCGTCGACCAGCAGGCGATCGACAATGCCACCCGTCAGCTCACGTCGCAGAACGCGGCCTTCGCCAACACGGTGGCGGGCATCGACGCCAAGACGTCGGCGCCGACCGACACCGATCTTGCCCAGCCCAGGGCCCAGTTGCTCACCGCACAGAACGCGCTGACGACGGCACAGAAGAGCGTGACCAGCGCCACGCTCAAGGCGCCGATCGCCGGTACGGTCACGGCGATCACCGGCCAGGCCGGTTCGGCGGCCTCCGGCACCTCCAGCGGCTCGTCGGGCTCGTCGGGCTCGTCGGGCGTATCCGGTTCGGCCGGCGGGAGCGGCGCGTCGTCGTCTACGTCGTCGAGTGCGTTCCTCACGATCATCGACTTCAGCCACCTCCAGGTGAAGGTCGGCTTCAGCGAGTCCGACGCCACGCGCCTCGTGCTCGGTCAGGCGGCGACGATCACCTTCGACTCGATCACCGGGTCGTCGTTCACGGGCAAGCTCACCTCGATCGATCAGACGGCGACCACGGTGAGCAACGTCGTGACCTTCTACACGCTCGTCGACATCGACACCGCGGCGAACACCAACGAGATCAAGCCCGGCATGACCGCCAACGTCGTGGTCACCGTGGAACACGCCGACGGTGTGGTGTTCCTGCCGGCCGCGGCGGTGACAGCCCGCGGCAACACGGCGACCGTCACGTGCAGACCGGCGCGAAGACGAGCGACACGACGGCGAAGCAGATCACGATCGGGTTGCGTGGTGACCAGTCGATCGAGATCAAGACCGGGCTGAACGCCGGCGACAAGGTCGTCGTCGTCCGCCAGGCGAGCGCCACCGGTGTCGGTACGACCGGCGGACGCGGCGGCGCCGGCCTTGGTGGCGGCGTGGCGATCCCTGGTGCGGGTGCTGGCGGTCCGCCCGCCGGAGCGCCGAGGCCGGGCGGATGACGAACGCACTCGAACAGCTCCCGTACGGGCCACCGACCAGACCCGTGACCGGGACGACGACGCCTGCGTCCGCTCCGTCGGATGGCACGCACGTCACGGCGACGATGCCGGTGATCGCGGTGCGCAAGGTGAGCAAGGTCTACGGCACCGGCGAGGCCGAGGTCCACGCCCT
>JAYUAM010000209.1:0-12062 GCA_043741295.1 Acidimicrobiia bacterium | reverse complement strand
GGACGGCTTCTCGCTCTTAGCGGCCGGCACTTGGACAATCGTCGTGAGCATCGGCGGCACAGTCGTCCAACAACAGGACGTGCTCGTCAAAGGCGGCGCGTAGATCTTTTTAGGTGGGCGGATGCACGAGCCGCGCAAACGGAACCGGCGCAGCGACTTCGAGTTGGTCGTAGGTACACGACGCCGGTTTGCGATCGGTGCGCCAGCGCAAGAACTGCGATCCGTGACGGAAGCGACCCTCTTGCAATTGGCCGAACGTCACCTCAGCGACGAGCTCGACACGTAACGGCACCCAGCTGAGGTCTTTCCCCGCGTTCCAGCGACTGCCGCCGCCGGGCATCCGCTGTTCGTTGACAACCTCGCTCAGTTCGGCCCATTCGCGCCACGGGTGACCCGCAAGCGCGTTGGTGGTGAGCGATGCGAGCTCGGCCAGCAACTCTGTGCGCCGCTTGGCGGTGAACGATGCCGAGACACCGACATGGTGCAGTACCCCAGCGGCGTCGTAGAGACCGAGCAGCAACGCCCCGACGCCCTTGCCGTCTTTGTGAACGCGGTACCCGGCAATCACGCAATCGGCCGTGCGGCGATGCTTGACCTTTACCAATGTGCGCTTGTCGGGCGTGTACGGATCGGCAACTCGCTTGGCGATCACACCATCGAGGCCGGCCCCTTCGAACTCGATGAACCACTGTTGCGCGATCGTTGAGTCCGTAGTCGACGGGCACAGGTACACAGATGCGGGGCCATCGCCAGCGGAGTAAGTCAATTCGTCGACCAGCAGCTGGTGGCGCACCGATAGTGATTCGTCGAGCAGGTTCCGATCACCAAGCGCCAACAGATCGAAGGCAACGAACGACGCCGGTGTTTCGGCCGCGAGTCGCTTGACGCGGGACTCGGCCGGATGAATTCGTTGCAGCAGGGCGTCGAAGTCGAGGCCGCGATCGTCAGCAGCTGGCAACACGATTTCGCCATCAACTACACACCGTTGCGGCAGGGCGGCGAGCAACGGTGCCAACAGTTCAGGGAAGTAGCGCGTGAATGGTCGCTCGTTGCGGCTGGCCAACTCGAGGTGGTCGCCATCGCGGAACACGATGCAGCGGAAGCCGTCCCACTTCGGTTCGTACAACCAGCCTTCGCCAGTTGGGATCTCGTCGGAAAGCTTGGCCAGCATTGGCGACAACGGCGGCGAGATTGGCAGTGCCATTGCGTTCATCTTGCCGCTTGCTTCACCGAAACGACGTGACCGATAGGGTAAATCGCCGTGACCCCTGACCGAACGGCAGACCTGATGGCCGACAAGCTCGACGATTTACAAGAGCGTCGCGACCAAGCGTTCAACGCCGGTTCGCCACGCGCGGTCGAGCGCCAGCACGCGAAGGGCAAGCTGCTCGCCCGCGAGCGGCTCGACATATTGCTCGACCCAGGCAGCTTTCAGGAACTCGATCTGCTGGCCCGCCATCGAGCGCATAGCTCGGGCCTGGAGGAGCGTCCGTACACCGACGGAGTGATCACTGGTTGGGGAATGATCGATGGTCGCAAGGTCTTCGTATTCAGCCAGGATTTCACGGTCTTCGGCGGCGCGTTGGGCGAAGTGTTCGCGGAGAAGATTCACAAGCTGATGGATCTGGCGTTGAAGGTGGGCGCACCGGTCGTCGGCCTCAACGACGGTGCCGGCGCTCGCATTCAAGAAGGCGTCGTCAGTCTTGCTGGTTACGGCGGCATCTTCCATCGGAACGTGCTCAGCAGCGGTGTCATCCCGCAGATCTCGGTGATTCTCGGCCCTTGCGCCGGTGGCGCGGTGTACAGCCCGGCAATGACCGACTTCATCTTCATGGTGCGCGAAACCTCGCACATGTTCATCACGGGCCCCGATGTCGTCAAGACGGTGACCGGCGAAGAGGTGACGTTGGAGGAATTGGGTGGCGCCATGTCGCATGCCTCGAAGTCGGGTGTGGCCACCTTCGTCTCGGCCGACGAGAAGGCCTGCCTCGACGATGTGCGCTACCTGATCGGATTCCTGCCGCAGAACAACCTCGAGGGCTCGCCGGTGATCGCCAGCGACGACGACCCCGAACGGCTGTGCCCCGAGTTGCGCGAGATGCTGCCGCCGTCGCCCAACCAGCCCTACGATATGAAGAAGGTGGTCGCTGCGGTTGTCGACGACGGCGACTTCTTCGAATACTTCCCCCACTGGGCCCGATCGATCGTGTGCGGTTTCGCCCGCGTCGACGGTCAGTCGGTCGGGATCGTCGGCAACCAGCCGATGGTGCTCGCCGGCGTGCTCGACATCGAGAGCTCGGAGAAGGCGGCCCGCTTCGTGCGCACGTGCGACGCCTTCAACATCCCGTTGCTCACGTTCATCGACGTGCCCGGCTTCCTGCCCGGTGTCGATCAGGAGTACGGCGGCATCATCCGTCATGGCGCCAAGCTCCTCTACGCCTACTGCGAGGCGACGGTGCCGCGCATCTCGATCATCACGCGCAAGGCCTACGGCGGGGCGTACGTCGTGATGGACTCGAAGTCGGTCGGCTCCGACCTGTCGTACGCGTGGCCGACCGCCGAGTTGGCCGTGATGGGTCCACAGGGCGCGGTCGAGATCGTGTACCGCCGCGAGATCCAACAGGCCGCCGACCCGGTGAGCCGCCGGGCCGAGCTCGTCGCCGAGTACACCGAGAAGTACGCGAACCCCTACGCCGCCGCCGAGCGCGGCTACGTGGACGACGTGATCGATCCCGCCGAGACACGCCAGAAGATCGTCGCCGGCCTGGCGATGCTGCGCACCAAGCGCGAAGACCTGCCGAAGCGCAAGCACGGGAACGTCCCGTTGTGACGGGCTCGGCCTGGTCGCCGCCCGATCGAGCCACGCTCATCCACGACCGCTTCGTGGCGCCGCTGTTGGCCACGGCGGGTTCCCGGTCGACGACCGCCATCTCGGGCTCGCCCACGGATGAGGAGACCGTGGCGGTGATGGCGGCCATCGAGCACCTGTGGCCCCGGCCCGTGCTCGTGTTGCCGGTCGACACCGTTCGCACGACCCCACCGTGGCGTTTCTCCGGACGTTGGTGGGTGCGCCCCGTTGCCGCCCGCCGCGACCGCCCGTACGTCTGAACGGCGCGTCGGATCGTCGCACCCCGGATCATCCGATCACCCGGCCCAGTAGGTCGCCGTCGTCGGTGAACTCGGCCCTGTGCACGAGAGCGAGGTCCGTCGCCCGCGTGCGCGCCCCGCCGACGACGAGCGTGGCGATCTCCACGATCTGGCGTTCGCGTTGGGCCGTGTGGCGCGCTTGGTGTCGCGCGTCGCAGAGGTGCGTCTGCGCGGCGGCGGTGTCCCCCCTCTCCTCGGCCGCCAGCGCGAGTAGGGCGTGGTCGATCGCGTTCATGGCAGCACTGTGGGCTCGTGCGCTTACGTACTTCTGACTGCGCGCTGACGGTCGGGAAGTACAGTCGAGCTATGCGCGTCGGGCTACTCGGTGGGCTCGATGTGGTCGACGACGACGGGGTGGAGGTCGTGGTCGCGGGGGCGAAGCCGCGGGCGCTGCTCGCGATCTTGGCGTTGCACGTGGGCCGGGTCGTGCCGGCCGATCAGCTCGTTGACGCGTTGTGGGGCGACGATGCGCCGCCGGGCGTGCGCAACGGTCTCCAGGCACTCGTGTCGAAACTGCGGCGCGCGCTCGGATCGCCCGGCCTGGTTGCGATTCGCGGTGGTGGCTACGCCCTCGAGGTGCCGACCGACGCCGTCGACGTGCACCGTTACGAGCAGCTGGTTGCCGCCGGCCGGGCCGCTGTCGAGGCTGGCGATCTCGTCGGCGCCGTCGCCCGGTTCGCGGACGCCGACGCGCTCTGGCGCGGCGATCCGCTCGCCGATTTCACCTACGACGAGTTCGCCGCGCCCGCCATCGGCCGGCTGTCCGAGCTGCGCCTGGCAGTGGTCGAGGAGCGGGTCGATGTCGAACTCGCACTCGGCCGTCATCGCGGTGCCACCGTCGAGCTGGAGGCGCTCGTCACCGCGCACCCCCTGCGCGAACGGCTCCGCTCACTGCTGATGGTCGCCCTCTATCGTTCCGGCCGTCAGGCCGACGCCCTACGCGTGTTCCAGGAGGGCCGCCTCGTCCTCGGCGAGGAGCTCGGCCTGGAACCCGGGCCGGAGCTGCGGCGGTTGGAGGCCGCGATCCTCTCCCAGGACCCGGCGCTGGAGTCCCCGGTCGGCGCCGACCCGCCCGTGGTCGCGCGGACCGACCGTCGCCGAGCGTTCCCCGAGCCGTTGACCCCGTTGGTCGGCCGGGACGACGAGCTCCACGACGTCACCGAGCTGGTGGCCGGTCACCGTTTCGTCACGCTCGTGGGACCGGGCGGTGTCGGCAAGACACGGCTGGCGCTGGAGGTGGCCCGCGCTCAGTCGGCGATCCTGGCCCACGGTGGCGTTCTCGTGGAGCTCGCCCGAGTTGGCGATCCGTCCGGTGTCCGGGCCGCGATCGCGTCCGCCCTCGACGTCCCCGATTCGGGGCGCCTCGCCGAGATCATCGGCGACGGTGCCCTGCTGGTCGTCCTCGACAACTGCGAGCACGTGATCGCCGCGGCCGCCGAGGTGGCCGCCGATCTGCTGAGTCGCTGTCCCGCGTTGCGGGTCCTGGCCACGAGCCGCGAGGCCCTGCGGGTCGACGGCGAGATGGTGTGGCCGGTGCCGCCGTTGGCGGTCGACGACGCGGTCCTGCTGTTCGTCGGCCGCAGCCGAGCCGCCGGCGCACCGCTCGAGCTCGACGACGGGTCGCTCGCCGTCGTCGCGGGGATCTGTGATCGCCTCGACCGCCTGCCGCTCGCCATCGAGCTGGCGGCGGCGCGGGCCCGCGCGTTCTCGGTCGAGCAGATCGCGTCCCGACTCAACGACCGGTTCCGACTGCTCACCGGCGGGTCGCGCACCGCGCTTCCCCGTCAGCAGACCATGCGGGCGGTCGTCGACTGGAGCTATGACCTGTTGTTCGACGACGAGCAGCGGGTGTTCGAGCGGCTGTCGGTGTTTCCCGGCGGGTGCGACCTGGCCACCGCGGTGGAGGTCTGCGCCGACGGCAGCCTCGTCGCCGCCGACCTCGAGGACATCATCCACGCCCTCGTGGACAAGTCGCTCGTGGTCGCCGTCCGCACGGGCGACGAGCCGCGCTTCACCCAGCTCCAGACGCTCGCCCACTACGGCCAGGAAAAGCTCGCCGAGCGCGGGGAAGCCGGCCCGATCCGCGATGCGATGGCCGAGCACTTCTCCCGACTGTGCGCCAGAAGCGCGGCTGCGTTCAACGGCGAGGATCAACGCGCCTGGCTCAGGGCGATCGACGAGGAGCAGGACAACCTGCGGGCCGCTATCGAGTGGGCGGTCGCCAGCGACCGCGCCGAGATCGCAGTGGGAATCGCGGGTGGCGCCAGTTGGGCACACTGGCTGGCCGGGACGATCACCGAAGGCAGAAGGTGGGTGGACGACGCGTTCGCCTGTCGGGGTGAGGCGAGCGAACACACGCGTGCGATCGGTCTGGTGGGTCGGGGGCTCCTCGACTTCCTCGCCGGCGCGCTCGCCGATTGCGATGCCGACCTGACGGCGGCTCTCGCGACCTTCCGTGAGCATGACGACGTGCAGGCGATGGCCCTGGCGTACTCGTTCTACGCCGAGTTCCCCCACGTGCACGGCGACCATGACGAAGCTCGACGGCGTCGGTTGGAGGTACTGGCGTTCTACGAAGGCCTACCCGACGACCAGTTCATAATCGCGGCGCGCGCCTACTCGCGAGCGGTGCTCGGGTTGCTCGACGGCGACCTCGTCGTGGCAGAGGAGCACTACCGCGACGCGGCAGCCGGGTTCGCGGCGGGCGACCGGCCGGTGATTCGCGCGATCTGCCTCGGCCTGCTCGCCGACTTCGACGAACGCGCCGGCCGCTTCGGCGCGGCGATCGACGAGCTGGAGGAAGCGGTCCGGCTCAACGAAGGACTCGGCGTGGGCTTCAACGGGTCGCTGCTCTCGCGCCTGTCGTGGGTGCTGCTCCAGGACGGCAACGTCGCTCGTGCCGAGGTGATGAACCGCCGGGCGCTCGACCTCGGCCGACGGCTGAGGAACGGCCCCGTGCTCTTCCCTGCCCTCACCGGTTCCGCGTTGCTGCACCGCCACCACGGGCGCAGCGAGGAAGCGGCCGCCGCCGCGACCGAGGCAGTGGCGCTCTACCTGGCCGGCGGGCCCCGCCGGTTCGGGAACCGGATCGACCCGGAGCGCGAGAACCACGCGGCGGCCGCACGGTGCTGCGTCGTGCTCGGGGCCGTTTCCGTCGAGGCCGGCGACGCCACCCGGGGCGTGCAGCTGCTCGGCTACGCCGACCGGCTCCGCGTCGACGCCGGCGAGCCACTGCCGGCGTTCCAGCGCGACGACCTCGACCGCGTTCACGACGCGGCGACCGCGCTGCTCGGCCACGAGGGTTTCACCGAGGCGTTCGAACGCGGGCGCCGGACGAACCTCGACGAGCTGTTGCCGGCCGGCGCCCTGGACGCTGCGGCGACGGCGACCGGCGTCCACCAGCGACGACACCAGAGCTGAGCGATCGATGGACGGTCGCCGACTCGCCTGATCAATCCCTGATCTGGCCTGGCACTCTGCTCCGGCCCGGGCTCAGCGGCGCGTCAGCGCCCGGCGGGATGGTGCAGGGGTCCCGCAGCCGCGGGACCCATCCCCCGGAGGAAAGCCCGTGAGTGGATTCCTGTACCGCCTCGGCCGCAGCAGCGCCCGACACCCGTTCCGGGTGCTCGGCATCTGGCTCGTCGCCGCGATCGCCATCGTCGCGCTGCAAGGCGCCCTCGGCGGCCAGTTCAACGACAGCTTCCGCGTTCCCGGTGTCGAATCGCAGCGGGCCGCCGACATCCTGAAGGACCGGTTCCCGAGCCACGGCGGGCAGTTCGCCCGCATCGTGCTCCACACCGCTGACGGCCGGCTCGACGATGCCGGCCACAAGCCGATCGTCGACGCGGCCCGCAGCCGGCTGTCGAGCGGACACGCCGTCGCGGGCGTCACCGACCCGTTCGACGCCCAGGGCGCGGCTACCAGCGCGGACGGCCGGACGGCGTATGTCGACGTGGCGTACACCGTGAACAAGCTCACCGTCATCCAGCTCCACGACGCGATGGCGGCGGCGACCACCGCTCGCGCCGCCGGCGTGCAGACGGAGCTCACCGGCGCGCTCGCGCAGGTCGTGCAGTCGTCTCCAAGCAGCGAGCTCATCGGCATCGCCGCTGCAGTGATCGTCCTCCTTATCGCGTTCGGCTCCGTGGTCGCGATGGGGCTTCCGATCTTCACGGCGCTCATGGGCCTCTTCATCGGCGCCACCAGTGTGGGCATCCTCGCCGCGTTCTTCGACGTGCCGAAGTTCTCCCTGATCATCTGCCTCATGGTGGGCCTCGGTGTCGGCATCGACTATGCCCTCTTCATCGTCACCCGCCACCGCCAGCAGCTGCACGAAGGCATGAGCGTCGAGGACTCCGCGGGCACGGCCAACGCCACCGCCGGTCTCGCCGTGCTGTTCGCCGGCACGACCGTCGTCATCGCGATCCTCGGCCTGTTCCTCGCAGGGCTGCCGGCGATCACGGCGATGGGCATCTCCGTCGCGCTCGTCGTCGTGATCGCGATGCTCGCGGCCATCACGCTGCTGCCGGGTCTGCTCGGTCTCGCCGGAACGAAGATCGACAAGCTCTCGATCCACCGCAAGACGCATGTTGCAAAGCCCACGAGCGAGACGTTCTCCGGTCGCTGGGCCCACCACGTGGGCCGCCACCCGGTGCGTTACGCCCTGGCGAGCTTCGCGGCCTTGTGCGCCATCGCCGGTCCGACGCTCAGCATGCGCATCGGCACGGCCGACGACGGCAACGCGGCTAAGCACATGACGCAACGCAGAGGGTTCGACGCGCTCGCCGAGGGCTTCGGCAAGGGGTTCAACGGCCCGATCCAGGTCGTGATCCAGGTCCCGACCCCCGCCGACCAGGTGGCTGTCGCCCGTGTCCACGACGCCCTCCAGGCAGACCCCGGCGTTGCCGCCGTCACCGCACCGGTGTTCAACACCGCGCGCGACACCGCGACGCTGACGGCCAACCCCACCACGGCCCCGCAGGACGCGAAGACCGATGCGCTCGTGCATCACCTGCGGTCCGACGTGCTCCCCGCCACCGTTCACGGCACCAACGCCGAGGCGCTGCTCACGGGTCAAGCAATGGTCACCGATCTGACCGAGCGCATCACCAGCCGGCTTTTGATCTTCATCTGCGCCGTCGTGGCGATGTCGTTCGTGCTCCTCATGATCGTGTTCCGCTCGATCCTCGTTCCGCTGAAAGCCGCGCTGATGAACCTGCTCTCGATCGCCGCTGCCTACGGCGTCATCGTGGCCGTGTTCCAATGGGGTTGGGGCAACCAGCTGATCGGGTTGCACCACACGATGCCGATCAGCCCGTTCGTGCCGCTGATGATGTTCGCCATCCTCTTCGGGCTCTCGATGGACTACGAGGTGTTCCTGCTGTCCCGGGTGCGTGAGGAGTACGTGGCGTCCGGTGACAGCCACACGTCCGTCGTCGAGGGTCTGTCGAGCACGGCGAGGGTCATCACCTCGGCTGCGCTGATCATGATCAGCGTGTTCGGCGCCTTCGTCCTCGGCGACGATCCCATCGGCAAGATGTTCGGTGTCGGGCTGGCCGTCGCCGTGCTCCTCGACGCCACGCTCGTGCGCATGATCCTCGTGCCGGCGACGATGAGCCTGCTCGGCCGGGCGAACTGGTGGCTGCCGACCTGGCTCGACCGCATCCTCCCGCACCTCGATCTCGAGGCCGGACGCACCGCCGCCCATGACGTCGGCGTCGGCGTCGGTATCGCCGTCGCACCAGTCGTCGCACCGGTCGGCGTCGAGCGGATCGCACCAGTTGCCGCCGCCCGCCTACGGGAGTCGGTCACCATCGGAGATCGCGGATGAACAGCGTCGGGCGGCGGGTGGCGTCGCTGCGCAGCTTCAACGTGCGCACCTACCTGGCGGGCTCGTCGCTCTCCTACATCGGCACGTTCACCCAGGCCTTCGCCCAGTGGTGGCTGGTCCTCACGATCAGCGGGAACCGGACGGCGCTGCCGATCACGATCGGCCTGCAGGCGGCACCGCTGCTTCTCCTCGGAACGTGGGGCGGCACGATCGTCGATCGGTTCGACAACCGCCGCCTGCTCGCGGCGACGACCGTGCTCAACATGGCAGCGGCCGTCGCGCTCGGCTCCGTCGTGGCGACCGGGCACGCCACCGTTGGGGCGGTGTACCTGTTCTCGCTGCTGAGCGGCCTGCTGCTCGTCTTCGAACGGCCCGCCCTCCAGGCGATCCTGACCGAACTGGCGCGACCAGACGAGATCGCGAGTGCGGTCGGGCTGAACGCCATGGTGCAGCCGCTCTCGCGTCTCATCGGACCGCCACTCGCCAGCCTGATCATCGCGGTGAGCAGCGTCCAAGCGTGCTGCTACGTGAACGCCGCGTCGTACCTGCTCTTCCTGGTGTCGCTCGGAGCGCTGCGCCGGGCCGAGATGCTGCCCCGGCAGAAGGCTGGTTCTCGCAAGGGGATGGTCATGGCCGGGTTCCGGTACGCCCGGCGCGACGCGGTCGTCGGCCCGGTGCTGCTCTCGATGTTCTTCGTCGGGTTGGCCGGTTTCAACTTCCCGATGGTGATGCCGATGATGGCGAAGTTCACGTTCCACGTCTCCCAGACCCGCCTGTCCGTGCCGATGGCGTGCAGCGCGATCGGCTCACTCGTCGGCGGTGCCGTGGTCGCCGGCATGAGACGGCCGACCGTGCGCATGCTCGGCGCCGGCGCGGCGATCTTCGGCGTGGTCCTCGCTGCTTACGGCGGCGCCCCGTCGTACGCCCTGTGGGTCGCCGTGGCGTTCCCGATCGGGATCATCACCGCCGTGTACACGACGATGGTGGTGCAGCTCCTCCAACAGTCGAGCCGACCCGACATGCTCGGCCGGGTCATGGCGCTGTACAACATGGCGTTCCTCGGCACGACGCCGATCGGCGCCGTACTCGTCGCATGGCTGGCGAGCAGCTTCACCGCCCGCGCGCCATTCGTGGCCGGTGGCGCCGCAGTGGCGCTCACCGGCGCGGCGACCCTGCTGCTCACGCCCCGACGGACCGGCGCCGGCCGGTCGGTCGACAGACACCCGCCGACCGAGCCGACCCGAGCCGGCTGTCAGGCGGGGACGAGGACGGGAGCGGGGAGCACGCCGTCGTACGGTGCCTCGGCACCGGCGAGACCGAGCACGGTCCGCAGTGGCCGGATCGCTGCTGCGAGGGCAACCACGTAGAGCCCGGCTCCGAGGTACATCGGGGCCCGCAACCCGAGCAGGCTGGCGAGGGGACCGGCAGCCAGCGTGCCGAGGGCGCCGGCACCGACCACGAACGTGCGGGTGAGGTTCATCATCTTGCCCCGGACCGTTGCCGGCACCGCTTGGATGCGCAGCGTGGTGGTGGCCACGATGACCCACGGTGTGACGAGCGACTCGGCGGCGAAGCAGGCGGCGGCGACCGCCGGCGAGGTGGTGTGGGCGGCGACGGCGAACGCCGCGGGGATCGTCAGCCCGGCCACGGTAAGCAGACGCATCGTGCCGAGCGCCTTCCACACCCGCTCTGCCATCAGACCGCCGATCACGTTCGTGATGGCGGTACCAGCGATGACGATGCCGAACATGCGGGCCGAGAGCCCGAGCGACCGGGTGAAGTAGAGCACCTGAAGGGTGTAGACCGCGGCCTGGCCGAACGACCACGTCGCAACCATGAACGTGATGACCCGCACGAGGCGGTTGGCGGCGAAGTGGCGCAGGCCGTCGCGCATGTCCGCCCTCAACGTGGGGCGGGCGGACGACCCGGCGACCGCGGGTGCGATCGTCGTTGCCGGTGCCGCACCGGGCAGGCGCCGCAGCAGGACGGCGGAGAGGAGGAACGAGAGGGCGTCGCCGACGAACGGCACGACCTGTCCGAACGAGTACAGGATGCCAGCGGCAGCCGGTCCGGCGACCTGCTCACCGGCCGCCTCGACGGCGAACAGACGCCCGCCGGCCCTGGCCAGTTCGTCCGGCGCCACGACCGCAGGCAGGCCGTTGGCCGCCGCCGCCGAGAACGCGGTGTCGAAGGCGCCGAGGGCGAAGCCGACGACGATCAGCAGCAGCAGCGTGGCGAGATGGAGAACGATGAGGACGGCGAGGGCGGCCACGAGCGCAAAGCGGGCGATGTCGCTCACGATCATGGTCTGGCGGAACGGGCGGCGATCGGCGTAGGCGCCGGCCGGGAGTGAGAGCACGAGCCAGGGCAGGCGGCCGGCGAAGACGACCAGCGCCACGGCGACGACCGAGCCATGGCTGATCGACGCGGCGTATAGCGGCAGTCCGATGAGGACGAGGCCGTCACCGAACTTGGAGATGCCGGCGGCGGACCACAGACGCTGGAACGAGTTCATGGCGTTGCTCCCGACAAATCGACGGGCTCCCCCTTCAACACCGGCCGAACGTCGAACTCGACGGTCATCCGCTGACGAAGGGGGAGCGTGCCCGAATGGAACGGCTGATCGACTCGGCTCAGGCCCAGCGGATGCCGCGAAGCAGGCCGACGCCGCGGAGCAGGCCGACGCCCCGGAGGAGGCCGACGCCCTTGGTGGTGGTGGAGTTGTTCATGGTGCACCTCGTGATCTGGTGGTTGACTGGATGATGCTCACTCGCAGTGGTGAAGGGCCGGAGCCGACCACCCTGCGTCGGTGATCTCGACCGTTCTTGCGAACGCCTTGACGAAGATCAGCATGACGGACCACGAGCCCGCTGCCATCCGTAGGAACTACGGATTGACCCCTCGCGGACTACGGATAGAGCTACGCGGAGGCGCGCCGAACTGCCCCGCCCCGCCCCGGGCGGCGGGCGGGTCAGCGGGTCAGCGGGTCAGCGGGTCAGCGGGTCAGCGAGTCGATCAGCTCGTGGACGACGCCGCGCTCGATGACGACGACCACGAAGCTGTTCGCCGGACCGTGGCAGGTCCA
>JAYUAM010000208.1:0-12079 GCA_043741295.1 Acidimicrobiia bacterium | reverse complement strand
GACACCCAGCGGCAGTCGGGCCGCCAGATGACCACACCGTCGCCCGCAACGAGGCCGCGCGGCAGCCCGCAGCACCGTCCCGGCCTGGTCACCGACGGGCGAGAAGCACGGCCAGCGAGACGCCGTTGAAGGCCATGTGGGCGAGCATGCTCATGCCGAGGCGCCGGGTGCGGTACGCGCAGTAGCCGGCCACGAGGCCGAACAACAACAGGCCCGGGAACTGGAGCGGCTGGAAGTGGACGAGGGCGAACATCACCGCCGACCCGACGATGGCAACCGGGTCGGAGTAACGGGCGGCGATCGAACGCTGGACGAGGCCGCGGAAGAAGATCTCCTCGACGATCGGCGCGCCGATGGCGATGACGAACACGAGCAGCACGACCCCGAACGATCCGCGGGCCTTGTTCGTGAGGTCTTCGGCCGGTTTCTCCAGCGACTTCGTGTCGATCATCAGCGACAGCCCCTTGTAGAGCAGGCTGACGAACACGAGCTGGGTGACGGCCCCCACCGGGATGCCCCACAGGTCGACGCGGCGGGCGGCGATGCCGTAGTCCCGGCGGAAGCTCCCGGTGCCCCACATGCGGCTGACGACCACGGTCGCCCCGAGAAGACCGGCCCACAACGGCAGCTCGAGCACGGCGATCAACCACAGCGGAAGCTCGTTCGTCTTCTGACCGACGTGACCGGTGGCGGCGGTGATCACCGTGGCGCCGACGACTCCGGCGGTGAAGGCGAAGAGCCAGGCGACCACCGCCACTCCCGCGCTGAAGCGGGGCTGGTCGGGCGCGGGCATCATCGCTGGCGAGGCTAGCGGTGATGCGCGGGCGACGCAGGGAAGCCGACGAGGCGCGCGGAACGCTTCCCAAGGCGCCTCATGGCGAGCGTCAGCCGGCGAGGCGAGCGAACAAACGCACGGGCACGCGCCGGTCGTCGAAGCGCCAGCCGTTCGGTACCCGCACCCGCGAGGCGTGACGGTCGCAGAGGTCGTAGCCGTGCGGATCGCGCTCGCCGGCAAGGTCGTCGAGCCACACGAACTGGCGGGCGTACATGTAGGTGAGCGTGGCGACGGCCGTCTCGGCACAGCCCGGGCGCGAGCACTGTCTGATCACCCGCTGGAAGCTACCCAGGCCGTGATGTCGAGCGGTGGATGGGCACGGCCTCATCACGTCGGGCGTCAGCGCCGCCAGGCGCAGCCCGACAGCCGAGAGCGGGCGAAGCGAAGCGGAGCCCAGTCGAGGCCTCATGACGTCGGGCGTCAGCGCCGCCAGGCGCAGCCCGACAGCCGAGAGCGGGCGAAGCGCAGCGGAGCCCAGTCGAGGCCTCATAACGGTGACTGCGCCGAAAGGCCTAGACGGCCGTAGCATTGCGCCATGAGCAATCTGCCGCCGCCACCGCCGCCACCGCCCCCCAGCGGCCGCGGTCCCGGGGGAACCCCGAAAGAAGGGGGCCGCCGGCCCCAGACCCCCGGTGGTCCCCGACCGTCCGCCATGCCCCGGTGGGCGGTGTTCGTACTCATCGGCGTCGTCGCCTTCGTCCTGCTCAGCGGGTCGCAGTTCCTGTCGCAGAACAAGGGCCAGTCGCTGAACTACCCCGAGCTCATCAAGCAGGTCGACGCCGGCAGCGTGAAGTCCGTCCACTACGACAACACGACCGGCAAGATCTCGGGCGTGCTGACGAACGGCACGAAGTTCACCGCCACGGCCGCCACCCCGCTGCCCGACGAGGACGCCAAGTTGATGCGGGAGAAGGTGTCGGACTTCCAGTACAAGACGCCGACGTCGAACTGGGTCACCAGCCTGCTCCCGGTGCTGCTCCCGTTCCTGCTCATCATCGGGTTCTTCGTGTGGATGCAGCGGCGCGCCGCCGGACAGATGGGCAACGTGATGTCCATCGGTCGCAGCCGGGCGAAGCTGTACAACGCCGACAAGCCCTCCACGACCTTTGCCGACGTCGCCGGTTATGAGGGCGTGAAGCAGGAGATCAAGGAAGTCGTCGACTTCCTGCGCATGCCCGAGCGCTTCAAGGAGATCGGGGCACGCATTCCGAAGGGGATCCTGCTCGTCGGCCCTCCCGGCACCGGCAAGACCCTGTTCGCCCGCGCGGTGGCCGGAGAAGCCGGCGTCGGCTTCCTGTCGGTCACCGGGTCCGACTTCATGGAGATGTTCGTCGGCGTAGGCGCCAGCCGCGTTCGTGACCTCTTCCAGCAGGCCCGCAAGATGGGCCGCGCCATCATCTTCGTCGACGAGATCGACTCGATCGGTCGCAAGCGTGGCGCCGGCCTCGGCGGTGGCCACGACGAGCGCGAGCAAACGCTCAACCAGATGCTCGCCGAGATGGACGGCTTCGAGACGAGCGAAGGCATCGTGATCATGGCCGCCACCAACCGTCCCGACATCCTCGACCCGGCCCTGCTGCGTCCGGGCCGGTTCGACCGTCAGGTCGTCGTGCCGTTGCCCGAGTACGAGGAGCGCCTCGCCATCCTCAAGGTCCACTCGCGCGACAAGCGCATGGGCAACGACGTCGACCTCGGCATCATGGCCAAGGGCACGCCCGGCATGAGCGGCGCCGATCTCGCCAACCTGGTGAACGAGGCGGCACTCTTTGCCGTGCGACGGGGTGCGCGCGTGATCGAACGCATCGACTTCGAGTCGGCCCGTGACCGCGTGATGATGGGCGCCCGCCGCGAGAGCATGGTGCTCACCGCCGAGGAGAAGCGGGCCACCGCCTATCACGAAGGTGGTCACGCCGTGCTCGCCACCGTGCTTCCGTTCGCCGACCCGGTGCACAAGGTCACGATCCTGCCGACCGGCATGGCCCTCGGCGTCACCCAGCAGATGCCCGAGGAGCGCCACAGCTACTCCAAGGATTACATCGAGGACGAGATCTGCGTCTTCATGGGCGGTCGCATCGCCGAGGAGATCGTGCTCAACCAGCGCACGACCGGCGCGTCGAACGACCTCGAGCGCTCAACGGGCCTCGCCCGGCGCATGGTGCGGGAGTGGGGCATGAGCGAAGAGCTCGGCCCGATGGCGTGGTCGAGCCAGGGCGCCGTGTTCCTCGGCGAAGACCTGATGACGAGCGGGCGCGAGTACTCCGACGATGTCGCCCGCACGATCGACTCCGAGGTCAACAAGATCCTGCGGGCCCAGGAGACGCGGGCCCGCGAGCTGCTCATCAAGCACCGCGCCGGTCTCGACCTCGTGGCCATCGCCCTGCTCGAGCGCGAGACGGTCGACGGCGCCGAAGTCGCCCGCCTCGTCCAGCAGGCCCTGGTCGAGCCGTCAGCGCCGGGTTCTCGGTCGTCAACCGGAGGTTGACGACCGAATCTCGCTGACGGCCTGTGGCCGGCCCAGCCTCTGTGGTCCTCCCGGCGAAGCCGCTCGGACCACGGCACGAGGGGGGTCGCGGAGCGCCCCCTCGTGGCTCCCCCACTCCTTCGGCCTACCGATCGCGTGCTCCGGGTCCCTTGCTACTCGTGGTGCTCATGGCAGGCACTCGGTAGGTGGATCTCGGGGTCTCTTGCCTCGGCTACGGCGGCCCAGAGGTCGGTGGCGGTCACCGGGCCGATGAAGCTGCGCACGACGACGCCGGCGTGGTCGGCGATGCACACGATCGGCACCGCCTCGATGCGGTAGCGGGTGTGCACGCCCTTGCCGGCCACGGAGTCGACGACCTCGACCGCCACGTCCTGGCTATCGAGCACGCCGGCCTTCTCGATGGTCGAGCGACAGCTGTCGCACGTCGCCGACGTGAACAGCGCGACAAGCCAGGGGGCGTCGGGGCGGGCGAAGTCGGCCCGATCGAGCTGGGCTGGTGCGACCCATCCCGACGTCGGTTGCGTCGGTGCCTCGGCGGCCCGCCGTCGACGGGCGACGGCCGCGGCAGCGACCGCGACGGCGGCGAGCACCACGGCGACGAGCAGCCGGTTCACGCCGCTACCACGGGCATGCCGAGGCTCGACGCCGAGCCCGGCTGATCGGCGGGTGGGGCCAGGAGCCGTTCGACGACGACATCGGTCGTCGCGTCGACGACGATCGCCGCCGACCCGACGCCGGCCGGCCCGAGGTCGATGCGGATCGAGCCGGTGGCCGGCACGGGAAGGTCGGTCATACCGGCGACCGGAGCGAGCCCGGCGGCGCTGAGGACCTGCACGGAGACGGTGCCGGCCTGGGGCGCCGGGTTGGCGACGATGAGGGTGCCCGTCCAGCTGCCCACCGCGGCCGTCGCGAACGCCCACCGGGTTGACGAGAGCCGGCTGCCGAACTGCACCGTCGTCACGACGCGCGGATCACCGACCCGCACGAGCTGTCGTTCGACCACGATCGGTGCCGACGACGTGACGAGCGAACTGAACCGACCGTTCGGCACCTTGTCCAGCGGTACGAGCACGCTCGTGCCGGCGGCCACCGTCACGGTCACCGTGTTGGGGTCGGGCGCGACGGCCGCGGTGTCGGGTACGACCGGCGCGGCGTTCGGATCAGTGGCGGCCGCGGCCGGATCCACGGCGGCGGCGCTCGGATCGGCGGCCACCGGTGCCGTCAGGCCGGCGATGGCCGATCCCGACTCGGGCAACACGGTGACGGTGACCTGGGCGTCGTCGGCACCGGGGTTGTAGACGGCGAACGTCGTCGAGGCCGAGCCCGGCGCGTCGCCCGCCACCCGCTCGCCGTCGGCGAACGTCCAGCTCTGCCCGGCCGACGGTGTCGCCAACCCGGCCACCAACGTACGACGGGGCTTGGACGAGTACACCTGGTACCGCCCGAGCACGACGCGGCCGACCTTGGCGTGCAACCCGACCGACACCAGTTCCTTGCGTTGGATCGTGGCCCCGACGTTCACGGCCACCAGCGAGCGGGCCGGTATCGGCCGGCTCTGCAAAGTGGGCGGGCGACGTACCCCGGCGTCGTCGGAGAAGACGAGGTCGACGACGGCGTCGTCGGGGAAGGGGTTGTAGACGAGCAGCGTCTCGTCGGCCTCGGTGGTGGTCGAGCCGTCGGCGAAGTACCAGTTCTCAGACGGCGCCGTTGCGCACGGGCTCACGGAGTACACGGTGGCGGCTTGCGCGTCGAGCTTGCCGGCGGCGCGTTGCTCGACCACCAGGGCGCCCGACCTCGCCTCCACCTGCACCGCTGCGAAGGGGGCCGTTACGAACTCGGTGACCGCCAACTCGACGTGACCCCGCTCGGGCACGGTGACATCCCGGGCGACCGGGGCGACGGCAGCGTCGCTCGCCGTCACCGTGACGCTCGTCGCCACCGGGTTGTCGGTGGGGTTGGCGAGAACGACAACCCCGCCGGCCGCGGCGTCGACGGCCGGCACCCCGGGACAGAACCAGCTCGCACCGAGCGACGCAGCCGGCCGCAACGCCGGCATCGGCAGGTCCACGCGTTCGCCGAAGGCGACCGGCGCGTCGACGACGGCGTGACGGTCGGCGAGCATGCCGGCGGCCACCGTCCCGACGGCGAGGACGACGGCGAGCGCGCGGCGAACCGTGGTCGCGATCCTCCGATCAGCCCGGCGGGCGCGGTCACGTCGCCCGGCGCCGATCCGGCGGGCGCGACGGCGCCGGGACGGCCGGTCGGGCCCGTCAGGTCGGTCGATGGTCGTCACGACTGATCCGAACCTTCGGCGTCGGCCCAGCGCAGCGAGAGCTCGTCCGGCAGGATCAAGGCGTCACGCAGGGCCTGCACGTCGGCCGTCGCCGCCGGCGTCTCGGCCCAGACGAGATCATCGCGCTCGCCCCGGCGTTCGGGGACGGCGACGAGCAGCGGCGACGGGTCGCCCGGGTCGCCCGGGTCGTGGGGCGACCCCATCCTGGCGGTCGAACCAGTCGAGCGTCGGCGTCGCCGCAGGGGGGAGGACGCGTCGAGTGCCAGCCGGACGAGCACCAGCCACGCCGCGAGTTGGCCGAGGAGCACGATCCAACGCACCGGCGACGTCGCGTAGTGCAGGCGGGCTTGGCCGCCGGCGGCTACGGCGAACGACGTCGCCCACCCGAACGCCGGAGCCGGGCGCGCCGCGACACCGTCGACGGTGAGGGACCAGCGGTCGTCGTAGGGCCGGGCGACGTACACGGTCCCGGCGACCACCGCACCCGAGGCCCGCTCGCCGTTCCGGCTCGACAGGATCGGCACCGAGCCCGACAGGTCCGACGCCGCCAGCGATTCGTTCCCGACCTGCTGGCCCGCCGCCGTCGATGCCACATCGAGCTGCGCGAGCGTCGCCAACCACGCGGTGTTCTCGTAGACGAGGAGCCGCTCATCGATCTTCACCCGTTGCAGGTCGAGCTGGGCGGCGAGCGAACCGGTGAGTGCGGCCGGCACCGTCGCGCTCACAACGGCTCCTCCCCCGGCGGCGCCCGGGCCGCCGGCCGTCGTGCTCGGATCGATCGAACCGAACGTCGTGGAACCCGAGGCGACGCCGGATGCGCCGGACGACGACGAGGTCGAGCCGCTGACGTCGATCGCCGCGCCGCCCGGGAGCACGAGGAAGCGGATGCCCATCGGCGCGAGGAGATGGCCGAGACGGTCGGTCTGCCCGTCGGCGGCCAACGCGATGGCCTCGGCCACCTGGCGCTCGCCGTCGCCCGCCGGGTCGCTCCAGAGGTCGTCGATCGCTGGTCCGCCCGGCCCCGTGATCGCGTAGGCGAGCCCCTTCGTCAGCCGCCAGCTGCTCGGCGGGAGCGTGGCCGGCGACCCGATCCAGAGCAACCGCTGCCCGGCACCCGGATCGGTCGGCGGCAGGAACCGCAGCGGCGCGACCGCGTCGGCCGTCGGCAATGCGAAACGGCCACCGGTGACCGTGGCCAGCGTCGGCAGCACGGCGAGCACGATGGCCAGTGCGCTGGCGAACCCGATCGGTTGGCGCCAGCTGAACGTGCGGCCTCGCGCCTCGACACCGAACGCCGCCGCCCCGGCGCCGGTTACCAGCGTGAGGCCGGCGAGCGCCGGCGCCAGGAGCAATTCGATCTCCGGCGGCGTCTGCCCGAGCTTGCCCCGGCTGGCGAGCAGCGCGACAGCAAAGCTCGCGGCGGCGAGCACGATGCCCCGGATGACCCAGCCGAGGTGAGCACCGCGGGCGATGACGACCGCGGCCACGACGGCCACGCCGATCGCCAGTCCGAGCGGCACGCTGCCGTGCGGGCCGGTGGCGAAGCGCGCGAGTCGGGCGAACCGCCAGTGGTCGATCTCACCGCCGAGCGAACCGAGACCGAGCCACGACCCCCGGCGGAACAGCCGCCACGGGAGCACGAGGGCCGCGCCCGCGGCTGTCGTCAGAACGCTGAAGACCAGCCCGAGGGCCGAACGCCGCACCGCCCCCGCGGCGAACGAGCCGAGCAGGAGAGCGACGGCAACGAACGGGACGATGAGCACCGCCGCCGGCGCGAACGACGAGACCACGGCAACCTGCAGGGCGAGCCCGGCGGCGGTCGACACGACCCGTGCGGCGCGGCCGGGACCGGGGCCGGGCGAGATGAACGGCTCGACACCGCCGAGACGGGCGACCCGAGCGACCATCCACGGCGTCGCCGCGTAGGCGAGCAGGCCGGCGAGGTGGCCCCGCCCGAGCGCGTTGACACCGAGCGGCGCACCGGCGTACGTGGCGAACGCCGCGACCGAGGAGAGCGACGACCCGAACGGTCGTACGAGACGCCAGGCGCCGACGCCGCCGAGCACGAGCGAGCCGAGGAGCACGAGCACGCGCAATGCGGTCAGGTTGCCGAGCGTGACCACGCTGGCCAGCGAGAGCAGGCCCATCCCCGTCGGGCTCGACCCCGCCCGCCCGAGCCCGAGCGACCACCAGCCACTGGAGAACGCCCGCAGCAGGCCACGCCCGCCGGCCGGCATCCCCACCAACGAGCCGACCACCGGCACACGGCCGGTGACCAGGCTGCGACCGCCGAACACGACGAGCACGGCGAACACCGCGAGCACGGTGGTGGCGAGGCCGGTCGTGGCCCGCACACCGTCGGCGACCTGGCGTCCGGCCACGCGCACACTGGCGCCGACCCAGCGGCCGTCGGAACCGCCCCGGTTCCGGTGGCGGATCACGCCGAGGAACCGGGCGCTGCCGTGCATCTGGAGGCGGCGGATCTCGGCGTCGGGCACCTGCCGGGCCGCCGCCACGGCGTGGCGCTTGGCCCGCAGCGATCCGCCACCGCCGAGCACCGACCACGCGCCGACGAGCGCCCGCGCCCGGGCCACGTGCCCGGTGACGAGGCTGACGAGCACCTGCCAGAGGGTGACGACGACCAGCTGCGGGACGACGCGCGCGAGGTGCGCCGCCGAGTAGTTCCCGAACACGGCGCGCAGCCGGCTGCGTTCGTCGAGCCGACCATCGAACTCGTCGTGCGGGGTTGCTGCGAAGTGGCCGGCCCGGGCGTCAGGTACGACGAGCACCCGTCCACCGGCCACGTGCGTGCGCCAGCAGAGGTCGACGGCCGAGCCGTGGGCGGTCATCTCCGTGTCGAATCCGTGCAGCGCGCGCAGCAGGTCGGCACGCACGAGCAGGCACGCGCTCGAGAGTGCGAACACGTCCCGGACGGCGTCGTGCTGCTCCTGGTCGAGCTCGCCTGGCTCGGACAACGGAGAGAGCTCGCCGAACTTGTCGGCGGCATCTCCGGTCGACAGCAGACGGCGGTTGTCGTCCGGCGCCACCAGCTTCGGCCCGACGATGCCGGCGTTCGACCGCACCGCCTCGTCGACCAGGTGACGGACAGCGTCGCTGTCGAGCACGACGTCGTCGTGGAGGAAGCAGAAGTAGCCACCACCCCCTTCGACGAGCAGCAGGGCTTCGTTGGCGGCGTCGGCAAAGCCCATGTGCGCGGGACAACGGCGGATGAACGCCCCCGGGAGGACGGTGCCGATGCGGGCCGCGACCGGGTCGGCATCGCCTACGGGCGAGGGGTCGGCTCCGGCGACGGGCGAGGGGTCGCCAGAGCCTCCTGGTGCGAGGTCGGCACCGCCCACTGGTGCGGGGTCGGCGGCCCCGGACACGAGGACGAGACAGGTGATGTTCGGCGCGTCCTGGGCCGCCAGCGCGCGCAGCGCGACCTCGAGGTGCGGCGCCGGTTCGCGCGCCACCACGACGGCCACGACCGGGGGCGAAGGCTGCTGCTGGTCGTGTTCCACGGCTCACCGAGGCTAGCCGGAGGCGCTCGACGAGCGGGGTCGTCGGCGCGCACGGATGCCACGGTGGCGACGACGCACCGGGCGCTTCGTCGCCTCGGTGCTTGCAAAAGTTAGCACCAGCACGTATGATGATACGCAGTCCCTCCCCCCTTGAAAGTGAGTGTCCCCATGGCCTCCACCGCCTCCCGCAAGCCGCGTGCGACCACCTCTGCCTCTCCGCGCCGGACGCGTACGACCACGTCCGGCACCGCCGCGGCGACCAAGACCGCAACCGCCACCAAGAACGCCACGAAGACCGCCACCAGGGCCAGCGCCGCGAGCGGCACGAAGCACGACGTCACCTCCGCTACCGCGACCGCCGGCCGCCTCGACGAGTTCGTCGCCCAGGCGACGAAGGCCGCGACCGACGCGCTGTACGTCGGCGTGGGCTTCGGCGTCCTCGCCTTCCAACAGGCCCAGAACCGCCGGCACGAACTCGTAGAGGCCGGCGAGAAGGCCGGCCGGCCGGTCATCCGTCACGGCATCGACGCCGGCCGCGAGCAGTTCGGCAAGCTCACCCAGGCCTTCGATCGTCCCTTCGCCGGGCTCGACCAGACGGTGACCGCGGTCGAGGTCCGGGTCGACGCCGCGCTCGATTCCGTGCAGACCCGTCTGCCGGAGCCGGCGGCCGCCGCCCTCGGTCAGCTCCGCGGTGCCGCCAAGGTCGCCACCGGCCAGGTGCGCGACCTCGTGCGCGCCGGCGCCTGACCACCCGCATCACCCCCGCCGGCCCGACCGGTCGTCGTCCCGTGCGCCCGCCCTTCGGCGGGCGCCCGGGCGCGTACGGGGTCGGGTACGACCGACCCTCCGGCCGACCGCACGGTCGAGCTAGGTGTACCAGGCGGCGAGGTCGACCACGATGTGCGTCGTCTGGTTGCTGAACACACAGATCTTGCCGCCGACGCCGACGGGCACGGTGACGAGGTTGGCGACGTCGGTGCGCGCCGCGTAGTTCACGGCCGACGCGAGCGGTACCTCGCCGCCGCACGGGTACACCGTGAGGAAACCGCCGGCCACCGCGTCGGTGGCCGTCACGTTGACGACGACGGCGCCCGGCGTGACGGTGCCGAGATGGCCGTCGGCGACCGGGTCGATCGCCACGGACGTACCACCGGCGACCACCGACGAGCCGGCGGCACGGGTGTCGAGCAGCCGGACCGGCGCCGTCGGAACAAGACGGCCACCCGTGCCTGGCGTCGGTGCCGTACGACCGGTCGGCGCCGTGGTGGTCGTGCTGGTGGTGGTCGTGGCTGGCGAGGTCGTCGATGGAGCCTTCGTCGTCGTGGTCGTCGGGGCGGGCGGCACGGGCGGCGGCGGCGGCAGCACGGCGCGATACCAGCCGGCGATGTCGACGACGACGTGCGTGCTCACGTTCGAGTAGATGCACACGTGGCCGTCGGCCGACACGGCGACGACGGCGTGCGCCGCGACATCGCGACCGGCCCCGGTGTTGAGGTTCGAGGTCGAGGGCCGCGGGGCGTCGCAGGCATACGCGACGAGGAAGCCCTCACCCGCCGCGCCGGTCGACGTGAGGTTCACGACGACCGCCGTCGGCGTCGAACCAGCGGGCACCCCGCCGGCGCCGAAGACGTCGACGGCCACGGTGCCGGTCGACGGCACGACGCCAGGGCGCCCACCCACCGGGCCCCGTGTGTCGAGCAGGCGCGCCGGCGGCAGCGCTGCGAGCTGGCTCCCGGTCACGCCGCCGAACCAGCCGAGCACGTCGACCACGACGTCGGTCGTCTGCGAGGCGAACAGACAGACCTCGTCGGCGCTGTCGAGCGACACGATCGTCTGGTTCGCCACGGTCTGGCTGGCGCGGTAGTTCAGGCTCGACGCCAACGGTCGGCCCGTCTGACACGGGTAGACGGTGACGAAGCCGGCCGCGACCGGATTGACGACGGTGACGCTCAGGCTGACGGCCTCCGCCGCCGAGGGAAGATCGACGAGGCTCGCCACCCGCACCGGCAGCACGCACCCACCGACGATCGGCGCCAGCGACGCGCCCTGCCCGATGCGGGTGTCGACGACGCGAGCCGGAGCGATGGCGTGGAACGTCGTCGCGGTGACGGCCGCCAGCGGACCGGCGGTGTTCGGGCCGTCGCACCCGCTCGGCAGGTAGAACCACGCCGAGCGCAGCCCGCTCGCCGAGCGGAACTGCTCGCCGGTCACCTCGACCGTGCCCTTCGTGCCGCGCACGGCGACGCGCAGGGCGCGCCCGCCCCACTCGCCGAGCCCGTTGCGCTTGAGGACCTCGATCGACTGGAGCACGCCGACGGCCGGGTAGGCCGCTTCCAGGTCGGTGCGCTGCAGCGTGGTCGTCCACCGGAAGTGGGGGTTCGACGCCACGGCGTCGCCGAGGTCTTCGACCGCCGGGAAGTTGGCGCCCGATGTGAACCCGCCGCTCGCCGAGTTGAACTGGGTGAAGGCGAGCGTGCCGTCGGCCTTGTGCAGCACGATGCCGGACGTGGCGGTGATCGCCGTGTCGGTGGTCGCCGTTTCGAGCACCACGATCGCGTCGGTCGCCGAGGCGCGGCGCGCCGCGGCGCCGTACACCTGGCACGAGTCGGTGTCGCACGTCCTGGCGTACGTGTAGCGGTTCTCGACGAGCGCGTAGGTGCGGGCCGCGACGGCCTGGGCGGACAGCGCGTTCGCACCTTTGCCGTTCCCCCACGACGACGGCGACTCGCGCGGCACCACGCCGCGCAGGTACTGGTCGATCGCCACCTTGTTGACGGTGCGGTTCTCGCTCAGCGTGCCGTTCACGATCTGGATAGAGCCGCGATACAGCTTCACGGCGCTCGCCGACGCGGCGTCGGGCGGCGGCTGGCACACGCCGACGAGGTCGGCGAACGTCGCCGTGTCGGGGGCCACGCCCGACGCGGAGACCTCGAGCCGGGCCGTCGACG
>JAYUAM010000207.1:0-2162 GCA_043741295.1 Acidimicrobiia bacterium | reverse complement strand
GCCACTACGCCAAGGCGGCGACGTACTACCGCCAGGCGCTGCGCGAGGCGCCCGGCTACTACATCGCCCTCGCCGGGCTTGCACGCGAGCTGGCGGCCGAGGGGCGCGTGAGCGCGGCGATCGACGAATACCGTCACGCCATCGAGGTGGTGCCCCAACCCGACGCGGTCGCCGCCCTTGGCGACCTGTACCGGCTGCGCCATGACGACGCCAACGCGAGGACGCAGTACGACACCGTCGGTGCGATCGCCACGCTCGCGGCCCTCAACCGTCAGGTGTACAACCGCGCGCTCGTCGTCTACGACGCCGACCACGACACCAACATCGACGAGGCCGTCCGGATGGCCGAGACCGAGCTGACCGTTCGCCACGACATCTACGGTTACGACACGTACGCATGGGCGCTCTACAAGGCGCATCGCTACGACGAGGCGCAAGCGGCGGCAACCAAAGCGCTGGGCCTCGCCACACCCGACGCGCGCCTGCTCTACCACGCCGGCATGATCGACGCTGCGCTCGGCAACGACCTGTCCGCCCGCGACCGGCTCCGTCACGCGCTGGCCATCAGCCCGAACTTCGACCCGGTCAACGCGCCCATCGCCCGGGCTGCGCTCACCACCACCGAACGGCATCTCGCGGGAGGCACGAAATGAGACGAGCCCTCGTCGGACTGGCGATCGCCGCCGCTATCGCGGTGGCGCCGGCTGCCAACGCCGGTGCCCATCCGCTCGGGAACTTCACGATCAACCAGTACACCGCGATCCACTTCTGGTCGAACGCAGTGACCGTCGAGATGATCACCGACGAGGCCGAGATTCCCACCGTGCAGGCCCGGGGGGAGATCGACACCGACCACGACGGTGCCGTCAGCAACATCGAAGCCGATGTGTGGCGTCGCGCGGCGTGCGCAAAGGCCGCCTCGGACGTGCGGCTTCGCCTCGACGAGGCGACCTTGTCCGTCGTGGCCGACGGGCCCGCGTCGCTGACCTTTCCGCCGGGGCAGGCGGGTCTTTCCACGTTACGACTCGAGTGCACCCTGCGCAGCGAGGCGCGTCTGAAGGCCGGCGACCATTCGATCGCCTTCACCAACTCGGCGTTCGCCGGCCGGCTCGGGTGGCACGAGATCGTCGTCCCGGGCGAGAACGTCACCCTCACTGCCAGCGACGTCCCGACGGCAAGCATCACCGAACGGCTCACGAGCTACCCGAGCGGCCAACTCCACTCACCGCTTGCCCAACGTGACGCCACCGTACGCTTTCGCACCACGGCCGCGACACCGACCGCGCCGCTCGCCTCGTCGGTCGCCGATGGTTCGTCGAGCGCGCCCGCCGCAACGCGACTGCTCCCACGCGGCGTCGATCGCGCCGGACGGGCCTTCACCGACCTCGTCGCCCGTCACGACCTGACCGTCGGCTTCGCACTCCTGGCCATGGGCATCGCCGCCGTGTTGGGCGCCTTCCACGCGCTGGCTCCGGGACACGGCAAGACCGTCATGGCCGCCTACATCGTCGGGCAACGCGGCACGTTCCGCCAGGCGGCGTTGATCGGCCTCGCCGTCACCGCCACCCACACCGCCGGGATCGTCGTCCTCGGCATCACGCTCACCACAACCACGGTGCTCACGCCCGAACGGCTCTACCCCTGGCTCGGGTTGACCAGCGGCCTGCTCCTCGCCGGGATCGGCACGACGCTGGTCCGGCGGGCACTCGTCGACCGTCGCCGTCGCCCGGGCACGGTCGCGGCCGCGGCGACGCGCGATCTCGACCCGGTCACTGCTAGCGAGCCGGTCCTCGCGGCCGCTGGCGCACGCCACGGCCATCACGATGACGACGGCCATCACGATGACGACGGCCATCACGATCACGACCGCCACCACGACGTCGGCGATGCCGGCGCCCACTCGCATGGCGGATGGTCGCACGTGCACGCGCCCATCGACCTCCGCCTCGGCTGGCGCAGCTTGCTCGGCATCGGCTTCGCCGGGGGGTTGGTTCCGAGCCCATCGGCGCTGCTCGTGCTGCTCGGTGCCATCGCACTCGGCCGCACCTGGTTCGGGCTACTTCTCGTCACCGCCTACGGGCTTGGCATGGCCACGATGCTGACCACCGCCGGCCTCGTGCTCCTGCGGGCCCGCGTCTGGTTCGAACGCCGCGCTGTCCGAC
>JAYUAM010000206.1:0-12096 GCA_043741295.1 Acidimicrobiia bacterium | reverse complement strand
CTGGTCGAGGATTGGCCCGCGGTCTTCGCGCTGCTGCCGCACGCCACGAGCACCGACGCGGCAAGGCCCATCACCAGGGCAACCCCAAGGCGGGGCCGGCGATGCGTTCGTCGTGCGTTCGTAGTGGTGTCTCGGTGTTCCCGCATGCCGGCCTCGATCGTCCCCTCGCTACTGCCGGCCGATGGACCGCCAGAGGGAAGCGTGAAACTCGACGCGGTGCGACGAACGCTTGCCCTCCCAACAGGCTATGCGAACGAGCCGAACGGGAGCGACGAACGCCGGCCGGGGCTGCGGACAACCCCGGCCGGATTCGAGTGCATCCCGTAGCGTCAGGCGACGGTCATGTCGACGTGCATGCCCTTCAGCGCGTGGTTGCTCGCCCCGCTGCCGACGTTGCAGATCACGACGTACTTGCCGGGCGCGAGCGTGACCGACAGCTTGGCCGTGCCCCCGCCTGGAACCTTGTCCGACTTGGCCACGAGGGCCGCGCCGAGTGCCGCCTCGTCGACGTTCGCGGACGTCTTCGCAAGGGCGTCGAAGCTATCGGCCTTGATGATCTTGACCTCGTGCGGGAACTTGCCGGCGTTGGTGATGGCGAGTTCGTTGGCGCCGGCCTTCAGCGGCGTCGCGAAGGCGAACGAGAACTCCTTCTCGGTCACGGCGATCGATCCGCCGGCCGCCGCGGCGGCGGTCGTGACCGGTGCGGCGGCCGTCGTGACCGGTGCTGCAGGCTTGGCGGTCGTGACCGGTGCGGCGGCCGTCGTGACCGGTGCTGCAGGCTTGGCGGTCGTAACCGGTGCGGCGGCCGTCGTGACCGGTGCGGCGGCCGCTGTGGTCGCTGCAGCAGCCTTGGCGGCGGTAGTGACCGGTGCGGCGGCCGGCGCCTTGGCGCTACTGCCGCACCCGGCAATCACCAGGCCGGCGGCCAGAACAATTCCAATAGAACGGTGCATACGTGGTCCTCTCTCCGTTGTTGCGTCCCTCTGTCTACGCCTCCGGAGCGGTGAGGGACTGCATCGAACGTTACGCCGTACGAATCACCTGAGAAGTCCGAGTGTTTGCTGTGAACTCCTGAGGAACATTTAGCCCGGCGTAACGGCAGGAGGTCTTGGCGCATTAAACGTTCACGATCGACGACCGCGCCGTCCGCCAGCATCGGAGCGCTGCGCCGAGCGCCGGCACACGCAACCCGAGTTGCGTCAGTGGGCGCGCATCCGGTTGTTGCGCGCGGCGTGTTCTACCTCGGCGAGGCCAAGCGTCTCCATCACCGGTGGCACGTAGTTCCCGAAGCGGCCGCGCAGGCCCTTCTTGAACCCATACCAGCCGCACACCGGGTTGTCCGACGCGCGACCCCAGGCCTCGACCGTGCCCGGCTTCGCCTCCTTCTGCTCGTCGGCATTGCCAAGCGCCATCCAGTCGCCGTGGGCCACGAGCATGGCGTGGAGATCGTCGAGGCACCGCAGGTGGTAGCGCAGTTGCGTCAAGCCGACCTGGACGACGAGAGCAGGCGGGTCGGCGTCAGGCTCCCGCCAGGCCTCGAACGCCGACGTTCCCGGCGGCGTCGTCAACGTCCACGGACGGTCCTTCGTCCCCGCCGCACGGGCGGTGTCGGCAGCATCCGTCGCAGGCGTGGCGCCCGTGGCCCGGGCGCCGGTCGTGTTCTTCGCCATCGGTGATCCCCCTGCTCGTCGCGGCGGTGCCGCCCTTGCACCTTCCCCTTCGATAGCTGACATCTGATGTCAGGTATCGTCGCCGGATGAGCGCTCCGGGCGCGGGATCGGCGTTCGGGTTCCGGGTCGAGTCAGCTCTACGTCTGGGTCGATGCATCGATGCCGATCGAGTCGCTCGAGGCCGCCGTGCTCGACGTGCTCGCACTCGGCGACGAGGTCAAGGTGCTCGCTCCCGATGCGCCGCGGATGGCCGTAGCGGCGGCCGCCCAACGCATCGCCGACCGCCACCGGTCGGCCAGCGCCCAGCCGCCGCCGATCGGATCGTCGGATACCTCGGCCCGCGTTGCCAGGCCGTTCAAGACGGCCCGGCGAGAGTGACCTCCACCGGCACGCCGAGCGTGTCGGCCAGCAGACCGGTGCGGGTCGACGCGGTGTAGGCCTCCAGACTCGCCTGCTCGGGGTCGGCCGTGCGCGCCACGATCACCAGACGCCCGTCGGGCCCGTCATGGCGGCACTCGACCGAGCTCACGACCTGGCGATGTCCGCGATCGAGGCCGATGGCCACACGCAGAATTCCGGCGAGGACGCGCAGGAGCCGCTTGTCAGGCGGCCGGAGCGCGGCGAACTCGGGATGCTTCGACTTCGGTGCGCTCTTGCGGTGATAGCGGGCGATCTGGGCGACGAGCTCGATCTCGTGGCTCGTGAACCCGGCCAGCTGTTCGGCATTGCGGATGAGGTAGGCCGAGTGCAGATGGTGAGCGTCGTGGGCGATCGAGCGGCCGATGTTGGCAAGCAGTGCACCGGCTTCGAGGTAGTCGAGCGCAGTGTCGTCGAGCCCGTGCAACAGGCGGGCCTGCACGAAGATCTGTAGCGCCAGCTCGGCAGTCCACTGCGCATGTTGCCGATCACGTTCGCCGTCGCCGAACCGGTCGAGCGTGTGGCCGATGCTCGCCCGCCGCAGGTCGGATAGGTGGTGCAATCCGTCGCCGCGGCCATCGCGCCGACGCACCTGGTCGAGCAGCACGCCTTCGCGGAGCGCGAACGTCGATGCGAGCAGCTCGGTCGCCCCCAGCTCGCGCATCGCCGCCTGCAGCAGGAGCGCACCGGCCGGCAGCAGGTCGGCACGATGGGCCTCCACGCCCGGCAGCGTCGAGCGCGTCTCCGCGGTACGGGCGGCGACGAGGCGTCCGGCCATCACATCGAGCTCGGCGAGGCTCATCGTCAGGTTGTTCACGGAGCGGGGCGCTTGGCCGTCTCGAGCGAACGCGGCCATCGCCACCAGGTTCTCGATCGTGCCCGAGCTGCCGACGAGCACTTCGAAGCCATGTGCCGCCGCTTCCGCCAGGTTCGGCGCGAGGAACGAGCGGAGGTGGTCGATGCAGGCGCGCACGCTCCTGGCGTCGGTGCGACCGCCGGGGAAGAACCGTTCGGTCAGGCGGATCGCGCCGACCTTCAGGCTGCGTGACCAGATGACCTCGTGCTGCCGGCCGACGAGGAACTCGGTGGAGCCGCCACCGATGTCGATGAGTGCCAACTGACGGTCGTACACGGGCACGGCCTGCAGCACACCGAGATGGATGAGGCGCGCCTCCTCGACGCCCGAGATGACGTCCACCTCCACCCCCGCCTCGACCCGGCAGCGGTCGATGAACGCGTCCCGGTTGTCGGACTCGCGCACGGCGGACGTGGCGACGGCGATGAGGCCGTCGGCACCGGCAGCAAGGGCGATCTGGCGGAAACGGCGCAGGCACGCCACTCCGCGTTCGACGGCGTCGGGAGCGAGGCGCTTCATGTCGCCTGACCCCGAGCCGAGCCGGATCATCTCCTTCTCCGAGGCGACGACCTCGAAGCGTTGGTTGTCTACGACGCGCGCGACGACGAGATGGAACGAGTTCGTCCCGATGTCGACGGCCGCGAACACCTCGGTGCCGGCGTCCCGGGTCGGTGCCGGGGGGGTCATCCGCGCTCGTCGTCGATCGTGGCCACGAACTCGCGCGCGGCGGCGCTGGCATCGGCGACGTCGCCGATGAGCAGGGCGTGACGCGACTCGCCCCGCACGACCGACAGCGGGTCGAGCAGATCGCCCACGTAGCCGAGCGCAAAGGCGCCCTGCTGGTACCCCATCATCCGCAGCAGGTCGTCCTCGAGCGTGCGGGCGACATCGAGCGGCGTGGCGAGGTACTGGTTCTCCTCCTGGCGCAGCCAGCCGACGCAGTACGTGATGTTCACGCCACACCGGTCGGCCGAGCTTCGGTTGGCGCCGCCGCCGTGCAGAACCTTGCCGTCGTAGAACAGCACGCTCCCCTTGCGCATCTCCACCTGTTCGCACGTCAGCTCGGCGAGGGCCTGCGCTTCGGGCACGCCCGACGACCCCGCCACCACCTGGGTGCCCCCGTTCTCCACGGTGAAGTCGGTCATCGCCCACATCGTGTTGCACTGCACGTGATAGTCGGCGGGGAACGGGAAGAAGTCGAACGCCATCTCGTCGCGGTGCAATTTCTGGGCCGTCTCGCCGGGCGAGATGGCGATGAGCTGGGTGAGGTGCAGCTGGTAGGTGGTCGTATGCCCGAGGAACGCGTCGACGGCCGCCGTGACGACGGGATGCATCACCAGGGTGCGCGCCGTGGGCGAACGGGCGATGAGCGCGCCGGTCCGGCGGGTGTGGCGACCGTTGTACTCGTCACCGCCGAACCGGGTCGCCTCGATGTGGGGTGCGAGTTCGGCGGCGAGGCGATCGAGCAACGCCGGCTCGACGACATCGTCGACGATCGCGTACCCGTGGGTCCGCAGGTGGTCGGCTATCTCGTCGCCCAGAGACGACGACGCCAGATGGTGGAGCGCCATGGTTCGATCGTGCCACGGCACCCGCTGTCGGGCCAGCGCACCGGGCCAGGGCGCGGGCCAGCGGTGCGGGCCGAGCGCGAGTATTTCGACGTTGCCGGCTGGCTCTCCATCGAGGGCAGGACGGCTCGATCACCGGCGAAGCGGGAGGTCACCACGATGACAACGACCGGCGACACGACGGGCGACTCGACGGGCGGTGCGACGGGCGCTGCGGCGGGAGGCGAGCCAGCGGGGCCGTGGTGGTCGGGCTTCGACCTCGTCAACGGCGTCTTCAAGGGGGGCGGCGCACGGGGCGCCGCCTACGCCGGCGCGCTGCGGGCCGTGGCCGAACGCCGCCGATGGTTCGCCAGCGTGGCCGGCGCGTCGGCTGGAGCGATCACCGCGGCGCTGATCGCCGCCGGACTCGACCCGGCCGAGGTCGAAGCAGCGACCCCGCTCGGCCTGGCCAGCGTGCGGCGCAGCGTGCTGCGCGCCGTGCTCGGGCGCACGAGCGCGCTTTTTGCCAACGACGGGCTGGCCGAGTGGCTGGAGACGCTGCTCGCCGGCCGCACGCGCCCGCGGCGGACGGCTACCGGGCGATCGGGTCCGGTGACGTTCGCCGAGCTGTACGAGCTCACGGGCATCGGGCTGTACGTGCTCACGATGGATCTCGCCGGCCGGGAGCCACAGATCTTCCACCACCGCCTCACGCCGAACGTGTCCGTGGCCTCCGCGGTGGTCGCCTCGTGCGCGATCCCCGGCGCGTTCGCGCCGGGCCGCGCCGTGGTGACCGACCACGCGACGGCGTCGGTGCGCGAGCTGGTCGACGGTGGCGCCTGGGCAAACTTCCCGTGGTTCGTCTACCGCGACCTGAGCTTTCGAACCTGGCTCGGCCTCGGCGAATCAGGACCGCCCGGCGCGAGCGACGCGGCCGCCGCCGAGGAGGTTGCCCGCCCGACGTTCGGGTTCGTCCTCGACGACCAGTTGGTCCGCCCCCGCCGGGTCGTCCGGGCGGTTCTCGACGATCGCGCGGCGTCGAGCGTGAGTCGCCGCTTCGATCTTGGCCCCGCGGGCACCTCGGGTGGCGTCGTGCCCTACCTGTTGTCGGCGGTGCTCGGCGGCGACGCGGTGCGTCTCGTCCTGCTGCTCGTCGTCCTCCTGTTCGGCGGCGTCTCAGTGGCGGCGACGCCGGTACTCGCCCGCGCGCTCGTGCAATGGTTCGGGCAGTCGCCGGTGTCGGTGCTCACGCCGTTCCTCGCGTTCCTCGCGGTGGCCCTGCTGCTCGTCGTCATCGGGCTGGTGGTGGTCGGTGGGGTCGCCGTGCTGGCCTTCGGGCGCGTCCTCGCCGACACCGTTCTGCCGACGGCCGAGGCGGCCCTCAGCGTCGCCACCGGCGTCGCTCCGTGGGTCGGCGCCCAACCGAACACGAGTGGCGATCGGGTGATCACCGTGCCCGCCATCGGCCTGAGCACGACCAAGTTCCGTGTGGACGACGCGTTGAGGCGCACGGTCGTCGAGCACGCCTACACCGACTGCCTCGCTCAGCTCGACGGCGTGCCGGCCCCGCCGCCCACCGCGCTCGGTCCAGACGCCGGGGCAACGGCTCGCCGTCTACCGGTGGCAAGCCGCCGCGCGGTTCTCCAGGACCTCCTCGTACGACTCGTACGCACGCTGCTCGTCACCGTCGTCGCTCTCCGACTGCTCGTCCTTGCGGTGAGCGATCTCGAGGCGGCGCACGTCGCCCGCGGGCTCGGGTGGCTGGTGGCGTCGGTCGTCGGGCTCACCGTCATCGCCGCGCTCACCGCCCGACGCGCCCGGTTCCGAGCCGAGCATGCCCTGGCCCGCCGCCGAGCGGACGAAGGGCTGCAACGCCGTTGGGGCGAGGCGCTCGCGATCATCGGTGTCGCGTGCGTCATCGCCTCGCTCGTGCTCGTCGTCACCCGGTTCCATCACAACGAGGAAGGCGTCGTGAATGCCCGCATCGTGGCCGCCCAGATCGCCGACGACGGCCGCCACCTGTTCGCCTTCTCGGGAACCGTGCGCGGCGGGGCTCTCACCGGCGAGGCGCAGACCGGCACGTTCGCCAGCGGCACCGACTACCGCCTCGGCGAGCGGCTGTTCGTCTTCCGCGGGACCGACGACAAGTGGGAGGCCGCCCGCAAGCTCACGTTGGACGCCTTCGCGCTTCCGCTCGTCGTGCTCCTGACGGGCATCGGGTTGGCCCGGTCGGGGTGGCGCGACATCCGGTGGATGCGGCGTGACGACCGACTGCGGACCCTCGCCGGATTGAACCCGCCGCCCAGTGGGAGCTCGCGCAGCGGCCCGCACGGGCCGTCCGCTACAGGGCCGTCGGCTACAACGCCACTTTGACCGCTGCGGCGATACGGCCACCCTCGGCACCTGACCCCACGCGCTCTCGAACGGCCTTGACCACGGCCCCCATCGCCCGCGGGCCGGTGGCCCCGGCCGCGGCGGCGCGGGCGACCTCTTCGGCCACGACGACCCCAAGATCCTCGTCCGACATCGCCGGCGGCAGGTAGCGCTCGATGATCGCCCGCTCGGCCCGCTCCTTGGCGGCGGACTCGGCCCGCCCACCCTGCTCGAAAGCCTCGGCCGCCTCGCCCCGCTTCTTCGCTTCGGCCCGCAGCACGTCGAGCACCTGGTCGTCGGTCAGGGTGGTCGCCGTGGCGCCAGCCACCGATGCCGTCATCACGGCGGCGCGCACCATCCGCAAGGTCGACGTGACGAGCTCCTCACGGGCCTTCATCGCCGTCGTGAGATCGGTCTTTAACTGGGCTTCGAGCGACATGGTCCCATTCTGGCCGACGGCCGGGATCGGAGCCGGACGAAGTCATCACGGAAAAGAGGTATCTGCACCGATCCCGGGCGCTCTACACAGTGTCGGCGCACGCCGCAGCAGCGGGCTGGGCGTGCGCCGACTTGCTGCGCGTGCCCTGACCGCCGCGCACCGTGACAGCACGGTGCTGCGTGCACCCTTGACCACACGGTCTATAACCGAAGGTGGGTGCGGCGCGGCGATCGCCCGCCGCTTTAGCGGCTGACGAGGGGTGACGATGAGCGACGTCGTGGTGATCACGGGCTGTTCCAGCGGCATCGGGCTGGAAACCGCGCTGGCCTTCGCCCGACGCCACGACCAGGTGTTCGCCACGATGCGCGACACGGGGAAGTCGACGCCGCTGTTGGATCGGGCGGCGGACGAGAACCTCACGATCGACATCGTCGAGCTGGATGTGCGCTCCGACGGGTCGGTCGCTGCCGCGGTTGCCGAGGTGCGTCGCGCGGCCGGCCGCATCGACGTGCTCGTCAACAACGCCGGCGTCGGCTACGGCGGGCCGGTCGAGGAGATGGACCCGGCCGGCTGGCAGGCCGTGCTCGACACGAACCTCTACGGACCGATCCGGATGGTTCAGGCGGTGGTCGGCGAGATGCGCACCCGGGGCTCGGGGGCGATCGTGAACATCGGGTCGGCCGCCGGCCACATCCCCGGCGGCGCGTTCATGGCGTTCTATGCCGCCAGCAAGCACGGCATCCGGGCGTTCACCGAGTCGCTCTACGCGGAGCTCCACCCCTTTGGTATCACGGTACGCGTTGTCGAGCCGGGCTTCTTCGCCTCGGAGATCTACAACACGGCCTCGAGGATGTTCCCAGGGGCCGCCGCAAGCCCCTATGCCGAAGCGCTCGCGATCAACGACGCGTTCTTCGTTCACAGCTCCACCAACGCACCGGGTGCTGCGCAGTGCGCGGCGATCATCGTCCAGGCGGTGCACGACCCGGCGGCCACGGTGTGGACGCCGGCCGGCGAGGACGCAGCGATGCTCGCGACGATGGCGCGCGAGGCCACGTCGGTCGAAGAGTGGACGACGAACATCAACACCTTTGTCCAGATCGTCGCCGCCGGCGATGCCGGCTGAACGCGAAAGGCCCGACCGACCATGACCGTCCAGCGCACCGACCCGTACCCAGGGTCCAGCTTCGTCGTCGAGATCGACGGCGTCTCCGAGGTCGACATCATGCGCGTGGAGCTACCGCGCAGCGAGCTCGACGAGGTCGCCCATCGCGAAGGAGCCGAGCCGACCCGCGAAGCGCGAAAGCAGCCGGGCCTTGCCCGCTATTCGCGCCTCGTGCTCCACCGAAGTCTCGACGGCAGGACCGATCTCTACGACTGGTGGTCGCAGGCCCGCGACGGCGCGCCTGCAGTCGACCGCAACGTGGCGGTGTCGCTGCTCGACGAATCCCGCTCCTCCACGGTGTGGCGGTGGGAGTTCAGCGCGGCGTTTCCCGCCGCCTACTACTTCAGCCCCCTCGACGCCGCGTCAAGCGACATCGTCATCGAGACCATCGAGATCGCGTTCGACCGCATGCGCATCGAGTAGCTCGCCCGACCGGTCCTTCGGAAGTTGCGTCCCGGGAGCGGCCAGCCGCTCCTGAACGCCTACTGGTAGGTGATCAGGTCGGGTACCGGGTTCAGCGCCAGCGTCTCGGCCGGGCTGAAGATGTTGACGTCCTCGTCGTAGAACAGCTTGAAGCCGTTGTGGAACGGCGGCGCCACCTTCGTGAAGCTGTAGGTGGTGAGCTTCTCGCCGCGGCCCCCGAAGCCGTCCATGTGGATCACCACGGCGAGGCCGGCCGGGTCGCGCAGCGTCTCGCGCTGGGTGATCATCCGAACCTGGAACTGGTGCACCACGAACAGCTTCTCGGGCAGCTTGTCCTGCGAGACGATGCCCGCCAGGTAGTCGGCGACCTGATTGACCTCCGCCGCGCTCACCTGGCCGACGACTCGCCCGGGTATCGATTGCGGCCCGACGTGCCATTCGGGATCGAGCGCGAGCCCGACGTCGGGCTGGCGCAAGAACTTCTCGTAGCGCTGCACCTCGGGCAGGAAGTCGGCCCGCCCGGGTTGGATGTCGAGGATCAGGTACAAACCATGCGCACGCGCCGCATCGAGGTAGTGCTGCACCTGGTCGTCGGTCGAGGGCGCACGGAACAGCCCGGTCGGCCCCGGCGCAGCGGTGGCGACCGTGGCGATGTACTCGAAGGCCCCCAGCACCGGACGATCACCCTTGCGGAACGGGGCGGCAACCGCCTCCAGCCGTATGGCAGCCTGCTCGGGCGACTGCTCGCCGAGCACCCCGAGGGCAGCGGCGGTGCCGTTGCCGTACAACGCGACGACGCGGAAGTTCGGGAAGATCTGCTGCGTCGGGCAGTCGCCTCCGGTCGTCGACGGCGCCGGCCCGGCGAACCAGCCGACGACGTCTACGATCAGGTGGGTGTTGCCGGACGTGTGCACGCAGATCTGACCGCCGGCGCCGACACGGACGATCGTTGCATTTGCAACCGTCTGCCCGTCGACGTAGTTCAGGTTCGACGCGAGTGGGCGTTCCCCGCCGGGCGCGTGCACGGTGACGAACCCCGTGCCTGCACCTACTGCGGTGACGTTCAGCAGCACCGACGACGCGTCAGCGGGCACGCTCGCCCGACCGGCCGCCGGCAGCTGGAGCGTGGCGCGCGCCGGCCGCCGACCGAGCCCGGCGAACTGGCCGTCCACCGTCGGCTCGCTGCCGCGCGTGTCGAGTAACCGGGCCGGCGCGGCGAGGGGTGTGAACACGGACGTCGCCAACCATCCCGTGATGTCCACGACGAGATCGGTGGCCCCGTGGGTGTACACGCACACGGCACCACCGGCGCCCACTCGGGTCACGACCGTGTTCGCCACCGTCTGGCCGGCGGCGTAGTTCAAGTTGGACGCCACCGGCCGGTCGCCGCCGCACGGGTACACGGTGACATGACCGGGCTGGCGCGCTGCATCTACCGCCACCGTGAGCACCACCGTCGAGACCGTTCCCGCAACCCCGACCCGACCGACTACCGCAAGCTCCTGCGTCCCGTACTGCGGGCGCACGCCGCCGCCGGCGAACTGGCCGTCGGCCGTCGGCTGCCCCGGGCGCGAGTCGAGCAACCGCTTCGGCGCATCGAGCGTCACGAGCTCGCCAGCGTCGAACGACCCGGAGACGTCGACCACGAGATGGGTGGCACCCGAGTTGTAGGCGCAAACGGCACCGTGGGCGAGACGGGCCATCACGAGCACGGCGATGGTCTGGCCGGCGCCGTAGTTGAGGTTCGACGCCGTTGGCCGCTCGCGGTCGCACGGGTACACGGTGACGAAGCCCGGCTCGGTCGGCCCGTCGACGGTGACGTTGAGCACGACCGACGCAGCCGCGGTGGGAACGCCAGCGCGGCCGCCGACGGGGATCTCGAGGGTGCTCGCCGCTGCCCGCAGCCCGCCACCCGACAGCTGCCCGTCCACCGTGGGCTCGCCCGGTCTCGTATCGACGAGACGCTGTGGTGCGGCGAGCGGATCGAAGCGGCCGGGCGTCGCCGACGACGCCGGGCCAGCGATCGCCGACAGCGACGCGATCATCCCGAGCACGACACCCATTGCGATCCGGGCGACGATCGCCGGGCGGCCGGTCGTGCGTGACGGGCGACGACGTCCGGGGTGGGGCACCCGACGACCATACCCGCAGCGCAATCGTCGTCGAACCCTCTCGAAACTCTCAAGATCTGCGCGGCTGGGCCGGTGGTGACGCCGGCGGCGCGCCCGACGCCGACCCGAGCCACGAGGCGCATCGCCGCCCTCGGGATCTTTCCCTCGACGACCTGAGGGACCGCTCGCGGCAATTCGCAGGCACATCGCGTTCGCGCAGACCTACGGTCGATGCCGATGCCCACCTCGAACGCGTCCGCCGCCTCGCCGTTCGTCATCCGTCCGGCGCGCGAAGAGGATGCTGACGCGATCGGTCTCGCCCACGTGCAAGCGTGGCGGCAGGCATACCGCGGGACGATGCCGGATGCTTACCTCGACGGGCTGCGCGCCGAGGATCGAGCCGACGGCTGGCGCCGGTCGCTCGCCTCGCCCGACGCGGGCCGACGGCTTCTCGTCGCCGCCGTCGACATCGCCATCGACGCCGCGGCCGACGATGTCGTGGGCTTCGTCGCCTTCGGCCGGTGCCGCGACGAACCGTCGCCGGGCGACGAGCGCGCCGACGATGAGGTGGACGGCGAGCTGTTCGCCGTGAACCTGGCGCCGCGGGCCTGGGGGCGGGGCATCGGGCGGGCGCTCGTGCGCGCCGCCGGCGACGGCCTCACGGAGCTCGGGCATCACACCGCCGTTCTCTGGGTCGTGCCCGGAAACGCGCGCGCCCGGGGTCTCTACGAGTCGGAGGGCTGGGAGACCGACGGTGGCGCGCGCGAGTTCGAGCTGTACGGCGTCATCGTGCCCGAAGTGCGCTACCGGCGCTCGCCCTCGCGCCGCTGATGCCGGGCGCCGGCCGTTCCGTCAGTGATGGCCGCCGCCGCGGTGGTCGTGGGCGGCGTGGTGGCGGGCGAGCAGGTCGGCCCCGTAGTCGCCGCCGTTCGGTGTGCGCACGATGGTGTGGATGTGGTGGTGGCTCGGCTCCCGGTTGTCGAACACGACGCCGGGGTGGTGATCGAACTCGACGAGCACGACGGGGCTGTGGATGCGGTAGTAGAACGGATCCTCGTCGCCGGTCCCGCCGAACCACGCGAACCACGTCTCGTCGAG